>JABDLZ010000041.1 GCA_013001705.1 Flavobacteriales bacterium | reverse complement strand
GGCAAGAAGACTCTGGGAACGCTTCTGCTATATGGCCAAGCTATATGATGCCAATTGGGCCAGTCTCTCACGGGAACAGATGGATCGATTTGTGGAGTACCTAACCGCATCTACGTTCGAGGTGGACGGAAAGAGTACATTCAAAGAAGAGTTCGTGACCTGTGGTGGAATCGATCGAAAGCAGGTCGATTTCCGCACCATGGAAAGCAAATTACACTCCGGGCTCTATTTCGCAGGTGAGGTCATCGATATCGATGCCATCACAGGAGGCTTCAATTTCCAGGCTGCATGGACGGAGGCAGTCATTGCTGCCGAGGCTATATCACAGCAAGTCTGATCACTGGATCCTACTCCTCTCCTCCTCGGTAGCAGTTTTACGTTTCCTGCTCGCTTTCAATTCCGGATTTCCAAAATTATACGTGAGATTCAGCCGCAGTTGCCTGCTCTCCCATTGACCACCCCCTGTGATGGGTAAGTTATTGAATTCTCCAGCCGCTCTCCACGGACTGGTATAGAAGATATCCGATATCGATAGACTGGCACTGAGCTTCTTGTCAAAGAATTTTCGCTGCAAGGCCATATCCAATGAGCCCAGAGGCTCAGTTACGAATGTCCCGCCCCAAATAGAGCGTGTGTTGAACCAGCCGGATACCTCGAAGCGCCAGTCCTTAGGCATCTTGAAGGTATTCTGCCCATAGAAATTGAAAGTGGACTGATTCAGCGGATTGAATTTGGGATCGATAGAGGTATAGCTCGTATTGTAAAATGTCGCACTGAAGTATACACTCCACCAATTATTTACATCGAAGGGGTAGCTCACATTCACCGACCAGACTTCTTCATCGGCCACATTGCGTTCTTGGATATAGGAAGGTTGCAGATCTCCAAATGTTCCACCTGCGGCCAAGGTATCTGTGACCTGGGCAAAGAAATCCTCCACATAGGTATAACTCACTGACGTGGTCAATCGATAATTGAAGGTGTGCGATAAGCGCACATTGTGGGTGTAATTAGGCTGTAGGAACGGATTTCCTTGACGGAAGCCTAGCTCATTGAGCCTGTATTGGAAGGGATTGAGAGATTCATAATTGGGCCTATTGATCCTGCGGCTATAGTTCAATCCCACAGAGTTCTTCTGATTGACCTGATAGGTCACCCCACCACTGGGGAACCAGTTGAGATATTCACGCACGACCAGACTGTCTTCTGACTGCTGGGTAGCGAATAGTTCTCCAGTGGAATGCGTGTTCTCAGCCCTCAGTCCGAATTGATAGCTCCATTTGTCATTCCTGTAGGAATAGTTGAAATAGGCTGCCAGCACTTCTTCCGTGTACTCGAAATCATTGCTCCGCTCAGGCTGGAATTGCAAGTCGCCTTCTATCTCTTGGAAGAACCCGAATGAATTCACAGTGGTCACTTCAGACCCCTTGAATCCCAGTCCGAGTTTCCCATTCCACAGATCCTGCTCATAGTCGGCTTTGAGCGAGAGGATGTCAATGGATAAAGGTGTCTCCATGCGATAGATGAACTCGGAGAGCAGCTCGGATTCCTCGCGGTTGAAGTATCGATTGGGCTGATCGGATACACGCTCATTATTATGGAATCCATAGTCCAGGTCCACATTCAGAGAGTGGCCAAGAGTGTCTTCAAATCGATAGTTGGCATTGAAATATGCGTTGTCCGAAGTGTATTCATCGATGGTCTCCGCACGTAACAAGGCCTCAGTAGCATCTTCACTACTAGCAATGATCTCGGTCGTGCTGCGATTATGCGAACCACCATCACTATAATTCCCTGTGACTATCACACCGAACGTGCTCTTGGTAGTAGCAAATATGTCCAGACCTGCTTTCAGGTTGTGATTGTTGAAATTCCTGACATTCCGTGAGTTCTCGAAATACACCTGATCATCGATCTGCTGTCTGAAGTTCATCGCATTGAAGGTCTCTCCCATGCGATTGCTGTACGTTGCATAGAGATTGGTCTTTCGCGTGCGATTGTTGATGGAGACAGAACTGTTGCCCTTCAGATACTCCCAGTAGCCCAAGCCCAAGCTAGCACTACCGTTGGTTCCATAGCGCTTGTCTCTTTTGAGTTTGATATTGATGATGCCCCCGGTGCCCTGCGCATCGTATTTAGATGATGGCTGCGTGATGATCTCTATAGACTCTATGTCACTGGCCTGGATCGAGCGTAGATAATTCACCAGGTCATCACCGGTAAGCACACTGGGTTTGCCATCGATCCAAATCTGGACTCCGCTTTTTCCTTCTACAATGACATTGTCATTGTTGTCCACGATAACCCCGGGTGAGCGCCTGAGCAGTTCGAATCCACTCAGACCGGCAGTACCTCCCACGTTCTCAACATTGAATACAGTCTTATCTGCCATAACCTCTATCATGGGTTTTTCAGCCGTGACGGTGACCGCATCCAGACTGACAGCCTCTGATTCCATGATGATAGGCTCTATGGTGATGTCTTCTCCGTTGATCTTTAACTGATCGGAATCATAGCGCCTGAATCCCACATAGGTGACCGAGAGAAAATAGTCACCTTGAGGAACATTGTTCATAGCAAATCCACCATTCACATCCGTAGTAGTGGCCTTGACCAAGCTACTATCCGATATCTGAGAGAGTATGATAGAAGCGAATGGGACACCCTCATTGATATCTGAGCGTACCTCCCCCTTAATCTTGGCTTCTTGAGCATGGACCCAGATTCCGGAGGATATAAATATGGCGATACAGAGAGACTTCAGCGTTCGCATAGGATCATTGATGGTTTGGACGTCAAAGCTGAGAATTAAATGCGACCACTCCAATACAGATCGTTCCAACGGATGAAATCCCATATCAGTGGTCAGGGGGTCAGATTACCCTGTCAGCATCCCAAGTTTTGACCGTATGCAGGTGCTTTTCAGGGTGACGAGCGACCCTAAAATGCCTAATTTCGAGACGCTTTGAAAGCACGATTGCGCTCATGCAGATGACCATCTACCGACTGTCTTTCCTGATCATTGTCTTCACATGCTTGGTTTCATGTACCAAAGAAGATGAGGACCCACTGCCTAGCCCAGATATCATCGAGGAAGTGTCGGTCGATCTGGATGCTGTGCCTTACGCCCAGCTTTCCGACTATCATTTCTTCCAAGGAGCTCTCAAAGACTTGGAGAATCATCCTCGGGTCCTACCTTATGATCTCATCTCTCCCCTCTTTACCGATTACGCTAAGAAGAGTCGCTTCATTTGGATGCCAGAAGGGCTTTCTGCAGAATATTCTTCGGATGGTCAGATACTGGACTTTCCAGTAGGCACAGTGATCATCAAGACCTTCTACTACGACCATGTCCTTCCTGAAGACGAACGAAAGAACCTCGAGACCCGCTTGCTCATCCACAAGGAGGACGGATGGATCTTCGCTGAATATGTCTGGAATGATGACCAGACCGAGGCTCCTTTGGATACACAAGGAGATTTCATTCCTGTAGAATTCATCGATGACAACGGTGTGACACGCTCCATCGACTACCGCTTACCCAGTATGGATGGAGGTGAGTGCTTGGTCTGCCATAAAAAGGACGGACTACCGATCCCTATCGGTCCCAAACCACAGAATCTGAACAAACTCTACGATTACACCAATGGTGCGATGAATCAATTGGATAAATGGAAAGAGATCGGATACCTGGATGATTCAACACCTATCCCAAGCGCTGCCCATACAGTCGTCAATTGGAAGAATGAGGCGTTGGACCTCGAACTCAGAGTGCGATCCTATATCGATATCAATTGCGGTCACTGCCATGCTGAAGGAAGCCACTGCGATTATCGACCCATGCGATTCGCATTCAGTGAGACGGGTAGCGAAGAGAATCTGGGAATCTGTGTAGAACCTGATGAGTATCTTGGAGCCGGACAAACGCACATTGTATCATCAGGAAACATCGGACGGTCCATGCTCTACTACCGATTCAGCAGCACGGATGAAGCTGTGAGAATGCCTTTATTGGGCCGCAGTATAGTTCATGATGAAGCTCTTGAAATGATCGTAGAGTGGATCGAATCCCTAGACCCTCCATGTGATTGAAAACCATTAATTGAAACCATCAATACCTATTATGAAACACCTTCTACTATTTCTGATGATCTGCTTCTTATGGTCATCACAATACGCACAGGATGATTGTGCCAGTGCATTAGCCATCCAAGCCGGCCTGCACACCGTGACGCTAGTGGACGGTACAGAAGTACCACAGCCGATATGTGCAGCCAATGGTGACGGTGCCGACAACGGAGAGTGGTATACCTACACTCCTACGGAAGACTACACAGTGACCGTGACTTCCGATCTCGCTCAGAATGAGGGAATAGATACCCGGTTCCATGTATACACTGGTGAATGCGGCAACCTGACCTGCTGGAGCGGGGATGATGATAATGGATCGGTCTATCTGAGTATAGCATCATTCCAAGTATTGCAAGGTGTCACCTACACCATCGCATGGGATGACCGATGGAGTGACTCAGGATTCGATTTCGAGTTGATCGAGAATGACCCGATCGAGTCTCCAGTGTCCTTCGTTCCTCAGAATATCGACTTGGCAGGAAGTGGCCTAGCTGTGGTGGATATGAATAATGACGGCTTGGATGACGTACTTGGTGTGAGCGGGAGCACTTTGAATATCCATCACCAACAAACAGACGGCACCCTGCTCAGTACTACTGTGATCACTCCCGATCCCGATTTCAGTCCATCATGGAGCCTAGCAGCGGGCGACCTGGATGCCAATGGAATGACCGACCTACTGTATGGTGGTGGTAGTGGAGTGACCATCATGATTGCTAATGAAGATGGAACTGGATTCACAGAGATATCAGGTCCTGAATATGTCTTCTCCCAGCGATCCAACATGGTCGATATCAATAACGATGGCAATTTGGACGCATTTGTATGCCATGACGTACAGCCCAACGTATACTACCTAAATGACGGAAATGGCAACTTCACATATTACCAAGGAGGTCTAGGTGAGACACCGGATGGAGGGAACTATGGGTCGGTATGGATCGACTTCGATAATGACCATGACATCGATATGTTCATCGCTAAATGTCGTGGTGGTGATTCTCCTGCCAATATCAATCAATTACACCGCAATCTAGGAGGTGGGGTCTATGAAGAGATTGCTGCTGATTTCGGACTGGCAGACAATGTGCAGACCTGGTCCAGCGCATGGGGTGATTTTGACAATGATGGCGATATGGACGCACTCGTAGGTGCAAGCTCTACCGTCAACGGTTCGCATAAACTCATGCGTAATGGAGGTTCCATCTTCACCGATGTGACCGAAGGAAGCGGATTCGATACGGCCTCGGGCACTGGAATCGAGAATTGTACTCAGGACTTCAACAACGATGGCTACTTGGATGTACTGGGCGTAGGTGGAAATCTCATGCTAAACAATGGCGATATGACATTCACAGAAGTCGATGTGCCTATCGGCAATGGACCCATCGGTGATCTGGACAATAATGGCTTCCTCGATGTACTCAATGGATCCAATGTCTTTTTCAATCAAGGGAATAACAACAACTGGCTCAAAGTACATCTACAAGGCGTACAGAGTAATCGAGATGGCATAGGTGCCCGGGTGGAAGTGACCAGTGCTTTGGGAACACAGATAAGAGACATCCGCTCTGGAGAAGGATTCAGATACATGAGTAGCTTGACCGCACACTTTGGAATTGCAGAAGACACCGAGATAGATCAAGTGGTGGTCCACTGGCCTTCGGGTGCTATGGATGTCATAGAGAATCCGGGCATCAACACTACCATGGTGGTCGTAGAGGGCATGACTACTGGATTGGAAGAACTATCTAATGCTTCTTTCCAAATCTATCCGAGTCCAGCCGAGGATTTCATTCGAATAGATACAGAGCTTCCACTGAGCAATCAGCAAGTCAGCATCTTGGATATCAAAGGAACTCAGATCATCAACACTTCCTTGAATTCTGGCAGGGTGGATGTCTCTACTCTTTCGAGCGGACAGTATATGATTCGTATCTGGACGACAGAGGGACCACTCGAGCAGAGCTTTATCAAGAAATAGAGCGTAGGAACATAACCTATTCAAGCCCCGGTCTATCCGGGGCTTTTTTATTGGGGTCCATTATGTTTACTTTGATCTCCGCTGTGGTCCAGAATTCCTACCCATATCTGTTTCTCCTCTGCTCTATGCTGCTGGCATCCTGTGTCAGTTATCTCCCACCCTCCTCCTTGCATCATGATATGGTGATCAATCGGCATGCGGTCATCGAGGATAGTCTGACTACCCGCTCCAGAATCGCCTATGCTGAAGTACATGGGCTGACCTCTGGATATCACCATCGCAGAGACCCGGAGATGGAAGACAATCGAGCGGCCTCATTGCGATCTGGTATCTCACAGGCCGATTCGCTGCAGTCTTTTGGATTCTCCGTAGGCCTGACCAACGGCCACATGTACGATGATGATGGGAATCGCTATCGTCATCGGAATCTCATCTTCAGAGGTTCCTATGCCTATGATTTCCATGATGGGCCCTGGAATGGACACATTGTCAAAGTCCAATTGGCAGGCAGCCGTGGCTTCGGTCGTTATCAGAGCCTCTTGGCAGAGAACTTTGAAGAACGTGACCGCTACAATCTCGCTATGGCAGATGATAGATGGCTATTCAGCTTCGGTCTGGGAAGCCAGTTCTTCTATGACTTCTCCTCCCCTCATGATGTGGGACTGGGCTTATTCTTCATTCACTCGACCGATCTACAGAAGGAAGGATTCCATGCCGAATACTTCAACATGACCTTGGACTATGTCTTCCAAGACCGCTATTCCTTTACTCTAGGTGGCATGATGGACGCGCGATTCACACCCCGGGGCGAGACCCTCTATCTAGGGCTGGGTTATATCTATTCGTTCCAATGAAGGAGAAGGAGATTTTTGAGCATCTCGCGCGATTCCAGGCAGAAGGAAAGAGCCTATTCGTCACGTCATCTTTCCAGACGCATAGCATCCCACTCTTGCATCTGCTCAGCCGATTTGACAAACAGATACCCATTTACTGCATACAGACAGGATACCTTTTCCCAGAGACATTGACATTTCGCGATGAAGTCGCTGAGATGTTGAACATGCAGGTCATAGACATCCGTTCGGCCGTGGCCAAGATCCATCAACGCGATACAGAGGGTAATCTGCTCTTCACCTCTGATCCAGACCGCTGTTGTTATCTGAATAAGGTACAGCCCATGGAGTCCATCCTATCACAACATGACATCTGGATCAATGGAGTACGTGCCTCACAGAATACCAATCGGGCCCAGATGCGCTTGATGCAGGATGCTGGTTTTGGATGTGAGCGTTTCCATCCCCTGCTCTACTGGACCGACAAGGACATCTATCAGTATCGTATGGCACATGACCTGCCCGAACACCCTTTGGAGCAAAAAGGCTATTTCAGCATAGGCTGTGAAC
>JABDLZ010000040.1 GCA_013001705.1 Flavobacteriales bacterium | reverse complement strand
AGCGCATAGGTAGCGATGATCCAGGACTTCTTGTAGGTCAACTCCGCACTCGGCAGATTGGCATAGGCCACGAACTCGTTGATGATGGTCTTTGTACCAAGCAGTTCACCTACCGATAGGATATCTGCAGAAGGCACGCCCAGTATCCAAGCGAAGGGAGCGAAGAAGAGCCCGAAGAGGTATTCCAGACTGAATTTCTCATAGGAACCATCGGTCCATTCAGCCACCAGGTCATTGAGTCCGGTCCAAGCGCCTATCCAATCTCCGAGAATATAGTTCAGCATAGCGATCATCGCAATGAATACCAAGAGCATGGCCCCTACATTGATGGCCAGCTTCAATCCATCTACTGTGCCATTGGTGATCGCATCCAGCACATTGCTCCCGATCTTCTCCTTGGAGATATCCAGATTCCGATTGAGTTTTTCGGGAGTGTCTTCGGGATAGAGGATCTTGGCAAAGACGATGGCCGCAGGTGCTGAGATGATCGATGCGGTCAACAAGTGAATGGCATATTCATTCCCCAAGAATCCGATGAACGCAGCAAATACGCCTCCAGCGATAGTGGCCATACCTCCTGTCATCAAGCACATGATCTCTGAGCGTGTCATACCTTCCAGATACGGTCTCACGACCAGCGGAGCCTCGGTCTGACCGATGAAAACATTGGCCGCTGCAGCCAGGCTCTCAGCACCTGACATGTGCATCAGTTTGCTCATGACCCATGCTAGCGCATAGACTATCTTCTGTAGGATACCCAAGTAATAGAGTAGGGAAGAGAAGGCCGCAAAGAAGACGATGGTCGGGAGAACCTTGAACGCGAAGATGTAGCCGATGGCAAATGGTCTGTTCTCATCGGCCGCATTCTCCACGATGAGATAATCGGGCCAAGCTCCTAGCACAAAACTCGCTCCGGCCTCCGTGAACTCGAGAATACGGATGAAGAAGTCAGCGATGGCATCGAAGATGTCATAGATGAAAGGAACCTTGAGAATGGCCAGGCCCAATATCAGCTGCAGGGCGATTCCCTTGAGTACCAATCCCCAATCCACAGCCTTTCTATTAGCGCTCAACAGAAATCCCACACCCACCAGGACTACCATGCCCAATACACCTCGGAAGATATCGGTCATCCAGCCGCTCTCTAGCTCAAGCAGTCCATCTTGGGCAGAAAGCAGTGTAGAGAATAGAAGAAGGGGAAGAAGAAGGAGGAAGCGTTTCATCAGCCGACCGGGATCAAGAGCCAAGTATAAAGATTCTGAGCAAGAAGCTCGCTAGAAGCAAGAGGCTCAGTTGTTCTGACTGCGGCTATTGATCTCATCCCTGATCTTGGACGCCCGTTCGTAATCCTCGTTGGTCAAGGCTTCTTCTAACTCTTTATTGAGCTGATCGAGGGATTTCTGTGTGTCGCTCTGCATACTCTCCTGTACCACATCCAATTCAAAGGTCTCATCCATCTCGGATTCACTCGCCAATTCATCGTCTAGAATAATGCCGGCCGAACTCAGGATGAACTCGTAGGTATATATAGGACACTGGAATCTGACCGCCAGGGCCACCGCATCAGAAGTACGGGCATCTATCTCCCGTTCTACTCCATTGGCATCCTCGCAGATGAGCTGGGAAAAGAAGACCCCTTCCATCAGGTTGTAGATGATGATCTCCTTCAAGCGTATGTCGAAGGAGTCAGAAAAGCTTTTGAATAAGTCATGGGTCAAGGGACGGCTCGGGGTCATCTTCTCTATCTCGATGGCGATGGCTTGTGCCTCGAATCCACCGATGATGATAGGTAGCCTACGCTTGCCATCGATCTCCTTGAGAATAAGGGCATAGGCGCCAGTCTGTGTCTGACTGTACGACAAGCCGATGATTTCAAGTCCTATCTTTTCCATGCAATGTGAACGGGGTCGAGCACCTTTAGGAATCAGCGTATGCAATCCCTAGAAAAAGGTCACACGAATGTAAATATTTTCACTGTGAGATTCAGCCTTGGAAGGCCTTGACAGCCTCGGTCAGCTTGGGTACCACTTCAAAAGCATCACCTACCACTCCATAATCTGCGGCCTTGAAGAAAGGCGCTTCCTCATCGGTATTGATCACTACGATGGTCTTCGAGCCATTCACTCCGGCCAGATGCTGGATAGCACCGGATATCCCTATGGCGATATAGAGATTGGGTCGTATGGCCACACCGGTCTGTCCTACGTGCTCGTGATGCGGTCTCCACCCGATGTCAGCAACCGGACGTGAACACGCGGTAGCCGCACCCAGAGCCTCGGCCAGTTCTTCGACCATACCCCAGTTCTCAGGACCCTTGAGTCCCCTGCCTGCAGAGACCACTTTCTCCGCATCGGGAAGAGAGATCGTTCCTGAGCGTTTTTTGGTCTCCTTCACAGTGACTCTTTTAGAACCGAGGTCGGGATTGAAATCCTCGACTTCAGCCGTACCACCTGTTTCCTGAGGAGGTACTGAATTCGGCATGAGGGAGATTACTTTCCTATCGCTCTGTATAGCGACTGTAGCAAAGGCTTTTCCTGAGAACACTGCTCGTTTGACTTGGAATCCTCCATCGGTTTCGGGTAAGGCATTGGCTCCAGCGACCATACCGGCCTGCAAGCGCGCGCTGACCCTGGGGGCCACCGCCTTTCCGGTGAGATCATGACTGAATACGATGACCTGGGCACCACTTTGGTCGGCAGCTGCACAGACCAATTTGCTCATTTGGGAGTCATCGAGGTTCTCTTCAGCTGAACGGAGTACCTTGGATACACCATAGTTCCCAAGCTTTCCTCCATCGCCCGATCCACAAGTCACCGCAATGCATGCTGTTCCCATTTTATCGGCCACCTGCTTACCATAGGAGCAGGCCTCTAAGACTCCTTTGCTGAAGTCTCCGTCATTCTGATGTGCAAATACAAGTACTGACATTGGTTCTTTTTCTTCTAGAGATTCGTTCAAAGTGCTTTGGCCTCCTCGTGAAGTAGCCTCACGAGTTCTTGCATATTATCGGGGTCTATGAGTTTCACTCCGGCTTTGGCGGGAGGGAGCTCATACTTGACTGTCTCGGTCCACGTGCCGGCCTCGGTGGCCGCGACCACTTCAAGAGGTTTGGTACGGGCTGCCATGATGCCACGCATGTTCGGGATACGTTGCTCGGCCATGCCCTTGGCTGCACTGAGCACAAATGGAGTGTTGACCTCGACCACTTCTGTACCTCCTTGTATGTCCCGTTCCAATGTGGCCTGTTCCCCATTCATTTCGAGCTTGGTGGCCAGAGAAATGTAGGGGATGTCGAGCAGTTCTGCGACCATTCCACCTACTTGAGAACCATTATAATCGATGGTCTCCTTTCCGCAGAGAATGATATCGTAGCCCTTATCCTTCGCATAGTCAGCAATCTGCTGAGCCGTGTAAGCCGGGTCTTTAGCCTCTGTATCGATACGCACAGCATCATTCGCACCGATGGCCAAGGCCTTGCGGATGATAGCATCGTTGCTTGCATCACCCACCGTGATGGTTGTAACGCTACCTCCATGCGCTTCTTTCAGTTCCAATGCCCTTACCAAGGCATACCACTCATCATAGGGGGTGATGATGAACTGCACGTCCTTTTCATCAAAGGCGGTATCGTTGTCGGTGAAGGCTATCCGTGATGTGGTATCGGGGAC
>JABDLZ010000039.1 GCA_013001705.1 Flavobacteriales bacterium | reverse complement strand
GGCTTGAAGACCGTGCTCAAGGCACTCGGATTCATCAAATGGCCGCTCCCGGCCCTCGTGCTGCAGAACGGGAATCTCAAGGTTCAAGGATTCACCTTCTGAAAATAGGAATGATGCTTGCAGTGCCCGTGGCTGTAAGAATTGATAAATTGCGCCCCTTATGTTAAAGATCATCATGCACAGAATTTTCGCTCAGGCTCTTCTACTCATCATTTTGGTCGGTACTCCGTCATTCCTCTCAGCTCAAGCCGCTGATTGGCAGCAACATGCTGATTATGTCATGGATATCGACATGGATGTTGACAAGCATCGCTACAAGGGTCAACAGACCTTGACCTACACCAACAATTCTCCAGATACACTGGATAGAGTCTTCTATCATCTGTATTTCAATGCCTTCCAGCCTGGAAGCATGATGGATGTCAGAAGTAGGACCATTGCCGATCCTGATGGGCGAGTCAAGGACCGTATACAATCGCTGGAGAAAGATGAGATCGGGTATATCAAACCCCGTAGTCTGATGCAAGATGGCAAGGAATGCTCCTATGAGGTCGCAGAGACCATACTGGAGGTCGATCTGGCGGAACCTATTCTGCCGGGAGCTAGCACTGTACTTAGCATGGAGTGGGACGCACAAGTACCACTTCAGATCAGACGGTCAGGGAGGGACAACGCTGAAGGAGTGGAGTTCTCCATGACCCAATGGTATCCCAAACTGAGCGAATACGATGCCCGAGGATGGCATGCCAACCCTTATGTGGGTCGCGAATTCTATGGGGTCTGGGGAAACTTCGATGTGACCATACATATCGATAAGGACTACGTGCTCGGTGGTACAGGCTATGTGCAGAACCCAACGGAAGTGGGACATGGCTATGGCCAATTGGATAAGCAATTCAAAAAGGCTAAAAAGCGTTCGTGGCATTTCCTCGCTCCGAATGTGCATGATTTTGCCTGGGCGGCCGATCCGGATTTCATCCATGATACTCGGGTCACTAAATCAGGTATCGAGCTTCACTTCCTCTATCAGTACGATGAGGAGATCAAAGAGGTATGGGAGAGCTTCCAGCCCGATGTGGAGACTGTCTTTGACATCGCTAGTGCCAAGTACGGCAAGTATCCTTTCAAGCAATACTCTGTCATACAGGGTGGAGATGGCGGAATGGAATATCCTATGGCCACCCTTGTGACCGGCAAGCGTAAGTATGGAAGTCTGCTGGGTGTCACGGTGCATGAGGTGATGCACAGTTGGTATCAGATGGTACTCGCCACCAATGAGGCGCTCTATCCATGGATCGATGAAGGATTCACCAGCTATGCCAGTTCAGAGATCATGGCCGTCTTCTTCCCGAAAGATGACCCCAAGCAGATACACAATGGGGCCTATCGCGGATATCAGCACATCGTCAGCACAGGTGAAGAAGAACCCCTCTGCACCCATGCCGATCACTATAATCTGAACAAAGCCTATGGCATAGCTAGCTACAATAAAGGTGAGGTCTTTCTACATCAATTGAGCTATGTCATCGGTCAAGAGACCTTGGACAGAGTGCTGCTTCGCTATTTCGAAGAATGGAAATTCAAGCACCCGGATATGTGGGACTTCATACGTGTAGCAGAGAAGGAGAGCGGTCTGGAATTGGACTGGTATCTGGAGTATTTTGTGAATAGTACGCGATATGTGGACTACGCACTCGGTGAAGTGACGGGAGAAGAAGGGACAACTTCTGTGACCCTTGAGCGCAAAGGGACCATGATCATGCCTGTCGATGTGGTGGTGGAGCGATTCAGTGGTACCAAGGAACTCTATCACATCCCTCTGGGAATCATGCGTGGAGCAAAGGAGGAGGAATTCGATGGCACCTACATCGTTGCAGACGACTGGTATTGGACCCATCCGACCTATACTTTGGACTTGGACTACAATATGAAGGATGTAAAGAGCATAGAAATCGACCCCAGTCTACGTCTTGCCGATATGGACCGAGAGAACAACGCTCAGACCTTCGCCAATAAGAAACCCGTGATACGCAGTATCGAGAAACAAACGAAATAATGACCAAGAACCTTCTTCTCGCAATTGCCGGTAGTGCCCTGATGGCCTGTGGATCATCTCCTGAAACGGCAGAGACCGAATCAAAGACCGAATCAGAAAAGACCTACGTGAAAGACGTACACTCCTTTGCCCGTCCGGATGAGATCGCAGTCGACCACATCGACCTGGACATCGAATTGGATTTCGATCAGCATGTGATCAGCGGTACGGCCTCACACCGTCTGGTGCACAATAGTGCAGCCGACCATGTGTATTTCGATATAGACGGAATCGAAGTGCGTGCCGCACGGGCTGACGATTCGGAAACAGACTTCGAGCTGTTGGAAGGGAATGAATTCGGTCAGGCGGTCAAGGTCAAGGTCAGCCCTGAGACGAAATACGTGCACATAGATTATCGCACCTCACCTGAGGCAGCTGCTGTGCAATGGTTGGACAAGGAACAGACCGGAGGCAAGGAGCATCCCTTCCTCTTCACGCAAGGCCAAGCCATACTTACCCGCTCATGGATACCGAGCCAGGACAGTCCGGGGATACGGGTGACCTACAATGCGGAAGTGACCGTGCCCAAGGAGATGATGGCGGTCATGAGTGCGAGTAATCCAACAGAACGATCAGAAGATGGGGTCTATTCATTCGAGATGAAGCAGGCTATTCCGCCCTATCTGATCGCACTGGCAGCTGGTGATCTGGAGTTCCGATCAGTAGGTCCGCGCACTGGAGTCTATGCTGAACCCGGTATGGTGGATCGCTCGGCAGCCGAATTGGAAGACATGGAAGCGATGATCGAAGCGGCTGAAGGGCTCTACGGTGAATACGCATGGGACCGCTATGATGTCATAGTCCTGCCACCGAGCTTCCCATTCGGAGGAATGGAGAATCCGCGATTGACTTTTGCTACTCCTACTATCATTGCCGGAGATAAATCCCTGACCTCTCTTATCGCCCATGAGTTGGCACATAGCTGGAGTGGGAATCTGGTCACCAATGCCACCTGGGATGATTTCTGGTTGAATGAAGGATTCACGGTCTATTTCGAGTACCGCATCATGGAAGAAGTCTACGGAAAGGACTATACCGATATGATCAAGAGCCTGGGCCTGCAGGATCTCAGGCATACCATCGATGAGATGGGGCATGACCATGCGGACACGCATCTCAAATTGGCCCTCGAAGGACGCAATCCGGATGATGGGATGACCGATATCGCCTATGAGAAAGGGCATATGTTCTTAGAGATGCTGGAGAACACCTATGGTAGGCAGACTTTCGATGCATTCTTGAAGCAGTATTTCCAAGAGAATGCTTTCAAGAACATGACCACAGAACGTTTCTTAGAGTATCTGGATAGTGAGTTGATCGCTAAACACGATAAAGAGGTCAATGTGCAGGAGTGGGTGTACGGTCCTGGTCTGCCCAGCAATTCTCCCGATATCACGTCTGACCGCTTTGCCAAAGTCAGTGAGGCTATGGCTGAATGGCAGGAAGGAGAACGCTCTTTGGATGAAATCGAGACCGGTGAATGGAGTACTCACGAGTGGTTGCATTTCTTGCGAGCCATTCCCGATGATGCATCTGTTAAAATGATGAGCACATTGGACCAGGCCTTTGCATTCTCAGCGAGTAGCAACTCGGAGATATTGGGAATTTGGTTCGTAAAGGCAGCACGTACGGGCTATAAACCTGCCTACGAACCCATGGCCGATTTCTTGGTCAATGTAGGACGCAGGAAATTCCTGACCCCGATATATACGGCTTTGAAGGAGAATGGGGAGTTGGAGATGGCCAAGCTCATCTATGACAAGGCCCGCCCGAACTATCACTCCGTCTCTCGTGGCACGATGGACGAGCTTCTAGGCTGGCAAGAAAGCTGAAGAGGTATTCTATCTACTTAGCTGACAGGTAGTTCTCCAGCGGATAGGCATATTTCTGCAGGAGGATATTGCGGCCACCGTTGTCATTCTTGACATCGCTGAGTACGGTATCACAATAGGCTACGAATTCCTCCACATCATCATCTCGATACATATGGGTGAATTCCTCCGTGCTGTACAAGAGGTCATAGGCCACGTAATTATTGGGCCAGAGTCGGCAGAGTCTGTGAATGCGTTTATCGACCGATCGGGCGAATTCCTGAAGTAGGTCATTCACGGATTTTTCTTGGTCGAAGACATCCAGTTCTTCATTCAAAGTGGAGCCAATTGCTAGGTGCACCCGCCCTTTCTGCTGAGTAATACCGGCAATGATATTCTGTAGGTCCTCATGTTGGCCTTTTTCATACTTCTCGCCCTTCTGCGTGATCAGCAATTCTCGCACTTTGAAGACGTCACAAGGGTCGTACTCATAGGAGAGGGCCATCGGTAGGATATTCAATTCCTTGAATGCACTTGCCGGGTCCTGATCGGAGCTCATCTGTATCATCTTCAGCAAGCCCTGTTGCGTACGGTCGTTGCCGTCTTTGGCCCTGCCTTCTCGCTGCGATATCCAGATGCTGCTCCCCCGTTCGGTGATACTGTGACGTATGTAATGACTCAATTTGAGTGAGCTCTCATACTGCTCGCGGCCTGAGACATTCCGATTGACGGTGAAGTTCTTGTTCAGTTTGGTGAGATGCTTGACAGTGGGGTTTGCCAGTAGATTGCTACCGATGGCCGTCTCGGTGGTATCTAGTCCTTGCTCGTGCAGAAGCATGTTGAGTATGGCGCTATCCAAGATGATATCCCGGTGATTGGAAATGTAGAGATGGGATCTTCCATCTTTGGCATGCTCCATTCCGCTGTGGGTCAAAGCGGTGATGGTGCCGTGGTTCATCAAAAGCATGGAGCGATAAGCGACCTGGGCTTGGAAATCCTTGACCGTACGGATGCCCTCGCACATGGCCACCAATTGATCATCATCTTTCTCTGGATAGACATATCTGAGCACCTTGACAAAGGAGTACTCTTTCATCAAGGCTTGCACGGCCCCTGGCACCTCATCATCCCGATAAGGAGCTATATCACTGAAATCCAGCTCGGTATGTGGTTGATCTGCGATGGTAATGATAGTGCTCGGTCATCAAAAGAACGAAAATGAGAGCAATAGAGCATGGATGTACATTAGAGGTCTCAATGACAGACGATGAATTCTATCCTCTTCCAGTACATGTTGTTCTCCGTACTCGCGACCGCTTGTGCCATCACTTCCACTAGTGATTGCTTGACATCACACGAGCGATTCTTACAAGAGCAGCATGAGATATTCAGTGATGCGGAACGATCACCTCTATTGGAAAAGGATCGTGAAGGCTTTCAATCCATCAACTATTATCCATACGATGCGAAATACTGTGTGAGGGCGCGGTGGGTGCGTACGGAAGATGAGTTGCCCTTCGAGATGCCTACGAGCACTGAGAGAAGACCCATGTATATCAAGTATGGAGAGCTTCATTTCGATGTAGATGGAGAGCAGCTGGTCTTATCGGCCTATCAGAATATCGAGTTGAGCAAGGACAGTGAATGGGAGAACTATCTGTTCATTCCTTTCAATGACCTGACCAATGGTGAGACCACCTATGGAGGAGGGAGATACCTGGATTTTGAGATTCCGGAAACGGAATGGATCACCCTGAATCTGAACAATACCTATCACCCGCTATGTTCTTATGACCATAGATATTCTTGTCCTATCCCTCCCGAGGAAAATATGCTCGATGTACGTATAGAGGCCGGAGTCAAGTCGGGGATCAATGGGCGGCCCGCAGACAATTCAGAACATTGAGTTCAGTCCAATACCGTCTCTTGGTTCCATACCCGCTCGGTGATGGAAGTACCATTCTTGAAATAGAACACCCCACCCCAGCCGTGTTTGACCTTGCGATATTCATTTCCAAGTCCGTCTTTGACAACGATGCGCTTGGTTATGGTGCGATTGCCCTCTGAGAAGGTTTCCTCTGTTACTCCGTCTGGATAAGATTCAGCCAATTCCTGTTGTACCTCTTCGATGCTCCTGTCCTCATCCACTTGGTCGAGCAACTGATGCTTTGTGCTCACCTTTTCAGTGCGAGAAGGCTCGGTCTTCTCCTCGATGGATTCTCTGACTTCTTTGATCGATGAATCCACCACATCTTCTACTTCTTCTTCGTCAATATCTTCCGGCTCCTCATCTTCTGCTTCTTCAGAGCCTCCAAGTATGATCAAACCTTCAGCATCTTTCTCTGGTTGCTCATCGATTTCTTCGGGCTTTTCCTTCTTGGGGGGTGGGGGCATGTCTTTGTAGACCTTGGCCAGTTCGGCCTGGTACATCTGTTCTACCCGTTCTTCAGCCGTCAATTCAGGTTCTTGGGATTGCTCTTGCACTGGCTCTTCGATCTCCTCTTCTTG
>JABDLZ010000038.1 GCA_013001705.1 Flavobacteriales bacterium | reverse complement strand
TGGCTGGAGAATGGCTGCCGCTCGGAGCGAGTCGATCGGGACTGCTCAATTTCGTTTTCGTGGCCTTGATCCTCATTCTCATTCTTGGAGCATTTCTGCTGCTCGAACGCAATTACGAACGCATTCTGCGCTGGTGCCTGGCACATAAACGGACCTTCTTGGTCGTCCCGATCGTCACCATGTTCTTCGGGCTCATCGTGTGGATGGGATTCGACCGCACTTTCACTGTCATTGCCTCAGCTGCTGAAAAAGTGGGGTGGAATATCCGTGCTACCAACCCATGGTCAACGATGGCACACACCTTCCCGGGAATGGGAAAGGAATTCATGCCCGCTTTGGACGAAGGGAGTTTCCTACTCATGCCCACCTCCATGCCGCACGCAGGGGTGGAGCAGAATAAGAAGGTGGTGCAGCAATTGGATATGCTACTGGCCAACATCCCCGAAGTGGAATTGGCTGTGGGGAAAATGGGACGCGTAGAATCGGCATTGGATCCTGCACCGATCTCCATGTATGAGAACATCATCAACTACAAGCCGGAGTACATGGTCGATGCCAAAGGTCATCGCATGCGATTCAAGGTGGACAAGGAGGATCGGTTCATTCTCGCTCGTGGCGACACGCTTTCACAAGACAAGGCCTTGGAGAATGGTATTTCATTGGCCGATCTGATCCGCGATGATCGGGGTCGGTTCTTCAGGAATTGGCGGTCCAGCATCAATTCTCCGGATGATATCTGGCAGGAGATCATCAAAGTCACCAATATCCCCGGAGTCACTTCGGCTCCTAAACTTCAGCCGATCGAGACCCGATTGGTCATGCTACAGACAGGTATGCGTGCGCCCATGGGCATCAAGGTCTATGGCCCCGACCTGAGTACGATCGAGGACTTTGGCCGTGAGCTGGAATCGATACTCAAAGAAGTGCCTTCGGTCAAAACGGAGGCCGTATTCGCAGACCGGATTGTCGGCAAACCCTATCTCCATCTCAATATTGACCGTGAGGCCATCGGGCGATATGGGCTGAGCATCGAGGATGTACAACGCACCATAGAGACGGCCATCGGAGGTATGCAGATCAGTTCTACCGTTGAGGGTCGAGAGCGCTTCCCCATCCGTGTGCGTTATCCACGTGAATTGCGAGATGACCCTGAGGCCTTGAGCAGGATCTATGTGCCTACGCCTGTTGGGGCGCAAGTGCCGTTGGGCGAACTCGTGGACATGGAGTATGTACGCGGCCCACAGATGATCCGCAGTGAAGAGACTTTCTTGGTAGGCTACGTGCTCTTCGACAAGCGTCAAGACTATGCCGAAGTAGATGTGGTCGAAGATGCGCAGGCCTTCATCCAAGCTAGGATCGATTCAGGTGAACTCATCGTACCTGCTGGAATCAGCTACAAATTCTCGGGTAGTTATGAGAACCAGATCCGGGCCGAGAAACGACTGTCCATCATCGTGCCCATTGTGCTCCTTGTGATCTTCCTCATCCTCTACTTCCAATTCCGATCGGTGACTACATCGCTCATGATCTTCGCAGGTATCGCCATGGCCTTCAGTGGTGCCTTCCTAATGCTCTGGGCCTATGGTCAGACTTGGTTCTTGGATTTTGGACTCTTCGGCTCTAATCTGCGTGAGATGTTCCAGATGCACACCGTCAATCTGAGTGTAGCCGTCTGGGTCGGATTCATTGCCCTCTTCGGCATCGCCACTGACGATGGTGTTATTATGGGCACCTACTTGGATCAAAGCTTTGCACGACATCGACCTGAATCCGTGTCAGAGGTACGTGAGGCTGTGCTAATCGCAGGAAAGAAGAGGATACGTCCGGCCATCATGACCACGGCCACAACCATCATTGCGCTGCTCCCCGTGCTCACCTCCACCGGTCGTGGTGCCGACATCATGATACCGATGGCGATACCTGCCTTCGGTGGAATGATCGTGGCCTGTATCACCTATTTCATCACGCCCGTCCTCTACAGCTTCCGTGAAGAACGAAACCTCAAATCCCAAGCATCATGACGCAAAGGATATTCATATGCATCTCCCTTTTCTGCCTGCTTTCAAGCATGGTTACTGCACAGTCCATCAATGAATTGACGACAGAAGCACTGGAGAACAACCCTGGGGTCAAAGCGAGCTACGCCCGATTCGAAGCCGAGATGCAGACCATCGCCCAGGCCAATGCCTTGCCGGACCCTACCTTCTCCTTCGGCTATTTCATCAGTCCGGTGGAGACCCGTGTCGGCCCGCAACGCATGAAGTTTTCCTTGGCGCAGATGTTCCCATGGTTCGGTACCCTGCAAGCGAAAAGCGACATGCGTACCCATCTGGCAGAGGCGGCCTATCAGGAGTTTCTGGATCAGCAGCAGCTCTTGGAATTGACTGTGCGCAAGACCTACTACGACTTATGGGAAATCCACGAGCGGGTCGACTTTATCGAAGAGAATCTCATTCTTTTGATAAGCCGCAGGGAATTGGCCCTATCAGGATTCTCGGTAGGTAAGAATAGCATGGCCGATGTCATCCGTACCGACATCATGATCGAGGAGTCGGTCACGAAGATCCGCTTGCTTCAGGATAAGATCATCCCATTGGAATTCCAGATGAATGCTGTTTTGAACAGAAGTCAGCAGGATAGCATTCGCATCATCGATCGATTCGACTCATCGTCCCTCGACTTGCCTCAGGTTGCTGATACCAGCCTATTCCAGAATCGAAATATCCAAGCGGTCCGATCGCGCATCAAGGCGGCAGAGGCCGCAGAAGAACTGGCAACTAGGCAAGGTAGGCCCTCCTTCGGGCTCGGTCTGGACTATGTGCTGGTCGATGAGCGAACTGTCCAAGGATTGGATGATAATGGTCAGGATGTCATCATGCCCATGGTCTCGATGAGCTTGCCCATTTTCAGGAAGAAGTACAAGGCGCTGACGCAGGAAGCCCTCTTGAGAAAAGAGGCCATGGAATTCTCCGAGCAGAATATGGTCAATGAATTCCGATCGAAGTTGGAGCTCAAAAAATATGCGGTCGAGAGCAGTGCGGAGAATGCCGAATTATACAGAGAGCAGGTCACCAAGGCCGAGCAGGTCAGAGATCTCTTGATCAGTGACTACAGTAACTCAGGAGCCGGATATGATGAAGTCTTGGCGATCGAGAAACAGCTGCTTGATTATCAGATAAAGACAATCAAAGTCATACGGGAAGGGCTCATTGCACGAGCCGAATTCCTTTACATCATCGCACAATAGAAGGGACATGAATAACACAAGAAAAAAGATCGTTCTCATTGCCTTGGGCACCTTGATTCTCGGGATTCTGCTGGGCAGAATGATGAATGGAGGAGCGGAGAAGACCGCAACGGAACAAACAGATAATGTACAGAGCACCAGCGAGTGGACATGCTCAATGCATCCACAGATCAGGCAAGCGGAGCCAGGAGATTGCCCTATATGTGGTATGGACCTCATACCGGTCAGTTCGGATTCAGAGGATGAAAGCTCGGCCATGGACATTCGCATGTCGCCCACAGCTATGCAACTGGCCGATGTGCGTACCATGATCGTGGGAAACGACACAGCCAGCATGGACTTACGCTTGAATGGCAAGGTGCAGGTCGATGAGCGTAAAGTACACTCCCAGAGCAGCCATATCTCCGGTCGCTTGGAGGAACTGAACATCGATTTCATTGGAGAACGGGTGCGTAAAGGAGCGCAAGTCGGGCGCGTCTATTCTCCCGAACTTGTGACGACTCAGGAAGAATTGCTGGAGGCGGATCGACTAAAAGCGGACTATCCTCAACTCCTTGATGCCGCGCGCTCCAAGCTGAGCAACTGGAAGATGAGCGATGTGCAGATCGATGCGATATTGGAGCAAGGTGAAGCCAGCGGCACCTTGCCTATCTATGCCGATCAAGGGGGTGTGGTCTTGAAGAAGAA
>JABDLZ010000037.1 GCA_013001705.1 Flavobacteriales bacterium | reverse complement strand
CCATGCCACGAATGGGGATCTTCTGCGAATCGTCCAGGGCCACCTTGAGGGCTTCCTTCAATTCCATTCGCTCGGTATTCTGCTCAGGATTGACCAATACCACATCCCGTGTGCCTTGTCTGTACTTAGGCTCTTCGATAGTAAATGGCACTGGATCGGACTCGTAGGCCTTTCGTTTCATCTGATCGATGTACCAGTCTGTGTTGAGCAGGCTGAGATTCACCACGCGTATATCAGTACGTACTCCTTCTACCTCTTGGGCATACCATAGTGGGAAGGTGTCGTTGTCCCCATTGGTGAATATGATGGAATTCTCCTCACAACTCTGGAGGTAGTTCTTTGCAATGTCCACTCCGGTCCGTCTCTTAGACCGATTGTGGTCATCCCAGCCATCGGCAACCATGACCAGAGGTATGGCCAGACCTATCACGGTGGAGAGCAGAGCGGTGTTCTTCTCACCGATTCTAACTCCTACAAAGGCCATCAATGCGATCAGTCCTGTTCCTAGAAGACCCATGTAGAGGATCGCAAAGGAGAAACTATGATCACCTGAGCCTCCGCTCTCCATCAGATAGATGAGCCCTCCTGTGCCTACCACGGCCAATAGGATCCGTGTCAGATTGCGTTTGTTGACATTGCGCACAGCATCATATAGCGCATACACACCCAGTCCTACCCACATCGCAAAGGCATAGAAGGAACCTACATAGGCATAATCCCGTTCTCGTGGTTGGTAGGGGTACTGGTTCAGATATATCACAATGGCCAGTCCGGTCAAGAGGAATAACAACATGATCACGAGCCAGTTCTTGGTGTCTTTGACCAATTGATAGATCAGACCGATGATCCCCAGTAGGAGGGGAAGGAAGAAGAATGTATTCCTGGCTTTGTTCTCCTCATACAAGGATGGAAGGCC
Organism: Flavobacteriales bacterium; assembly: GCA_013001705.1. Classification (NCBI taxonomy): domain Bacteria; kingdom Pseudomonadati; phylum Bacteroidota; class Flavobacteriia; order Flavobacteriales; species Flavobacteriales bacterium. The sequence continues at coordinate 15,212 of JABDLZ010000037.1, read as the reverse complement.
ATCTTGACTTCCCAAGCGTTGCTCATCGATGAATTCGACTCCGCTCAACCAGTTCCCGTGCAGTATCCCCCCATGTCCCTGAATGTCATTCTGACGACCCACGAAATTCCACATGAAGTAGCGCCAATACATGTGATTGACCTGATATCGGATGAAGAACCTGAAGTTCTCTGAAGGGGTAGGGACCTTGAGTCTTCCCCCTTGACCATCACTGACCGGAGTGGGTTTGCCTCTAAAATCGCTCCAGGCCTTGTATGCTTCGACATGATTGGGTTGAGAGCTATACATCCGAGGGAAAATGGCCTCGAATCGCGAGTCATACTCGTAGACGGAATTCTTTCTAGGATCAGAGATGATGTATTCCTCTTCTATCTCCATCCCAGAATTGGCCTCTAGGTACTTTTCAGCATCATAGCGGTTATTGTAAGAGATCACTGTACGTTTCCCGTCTTTTACGGAATATGCCTTCATATAGACCGGGTCCCCATCTTCAGTGCCCACGGTAGGAGCCATCCAATAATGCCCCTTGAGCAGCGGTCTATCACCGTATTGTTCACGGTTGAGGTAGCTCAGGAGAGTGAATACATTCTCCGGATTGTTCTCATCCATTGGAGGATTGGCAGAACTCCGGATGACGATCATCGCAAAGGTGGAATACCCGATAAGGATGACCGCAAAACTCATGATCGATACATGCAGTATACGATTGGGCTCTTTGGTACGCATGATGAAGTAAGCAAGTCCACCTGCCACCAATACACAGAAGAACTTAGCGCTGCCACCCAAGAAATCATTGAAGAGGGTAGGGATCAGGAGTAGCACCAAGGTCCCGAGAATAGACCACTTCAATTTGTCGGAAGGACCATGGGAATAGGCGGTCAAGAGTACGATCAATGCCACCAGAAGGATAGAGAACACACTCACCCCGATATTGAAGCCAGAACCCAGATTCTCGGTAAAGAAGAGCTCATAACCTCCAGCCAATGAGACCACACCAGGGATGATACCCGATTGGATGAATCCCAATACGATCATGGACAAGACTCCCGTCAGTATCAGCCCCTTCAGATTGAGATCGTTGTTCTTCAAGTACATCACCAGCGCTATGGCAGGGATACATAGGAGATTCAGCAGGTGAACACCTATAGAAAGACCCATCAGGTAAGCGATCAGGATGATCCACCGGTCGCTGCGTGCGCTCTGTTCCTCGGCATCCCATTTGAGAATGGCCCAGAACACCAGTGCAGTGAAAAGTGAGGAGATAGCGTAGACTTCACCTTCTACCGCAGAGAACCAGAAAGAATCAGAGAAAGTGTAGCACAAGGCTCCGATGAGACCACTTCCTAGAATGGCGATGATGCTTCCATCGGTGAGTTCCTTACCTTCGACTGTAGCGAGTTTCTTGGCAAAGGCCGTGATAGACCAGAAGAGGAACAGGATGGTGAAACTCGAACTGAGGGCTGATAATATGTTGATCGATGTAGCCGCATATTCCACCGGAACGAAAGCAGAGAATAACCGGCCAAGGATCATGAAGAACGGAGCACCCGGTGGGTGACCTACTTCCAATTTATATGCGGTAGCGATGAATTCACCACAGTCCCAGAAACTGGCAGTGGGCTCGATGGTCGAGAAGTAGACAAATGTGCTGATGGCAAAGACCACCCACCCGAGTATGTTATTAAGCTTGCTGAATTGCATTCTCCTTTGATTGGATCGGCCGAATTTAGGTATTTAAAGAAGCCTTGACAGGGGATGGAATCAGATGTTCCCTTCAATTAACGTGAATTAACAGCTCCAGCGCTCCTATAGATCACCTATGAGAGGATTGTTTCATTATTGGAATATTCTATTTTTGCACCGCTTTTGGCCCATGGTGTAACTGGCAACACGTCTGATTTTGGTTCAGAAGAGTCCAGGTTCGAGCCCTGGTGGGCCAACAAGATCTTACAAAGCACTTCCTTGATTGGAGGTGCTTTTTTTGTTGAGCACTATTGGTTCAGTACCAGGGTGAGAAGCCTGTGCTGAGCGAACGAAGAGAGTCGATTAAGCCCTGGTGGGCCAACAAGATCTTACAAAGCACTTCCTTCACTGGAGGTGCTTTTTTTGTTCCCTAGTTCATTCGATTGAGGACAGAGAATCTCCGTTGAAAAACTTTGAACCACCTCCTGCGTTATGCCTCTGTACTAGCTATAGTTTTGGAGCCATGTCACTACACAGACTGTATTGGACCTTTGTCGTACTATTCTCGAATATCCTCCTAGTTGCTCAAGAACAAGCCTTCGTAGAGTATTGGGATGCTGACAATACCATTAAGAAAAGCGAAGGCACCTATTTCTCGGGATTCGAGCATCGAGAATGGACCTATTATTACCCCGGTGGTGAGGTCAAAGAGGTCAGCAATTATTTCAAAGGAAAATTCCATGGTCCATCCACAGTCTACTATCCCAGTGGACAGGTCAAGGTGGAGGCCTACTGGATCATGGATAAGCAGGACAGCATCATGCGCACCTTCTATGAGAACGGTGCATTGATGGAAATGGGACATTTCTCAAAAGACAAGAAGGTGGGAGACTGGGTCTATCTGGATGCAGATGGTGACACATTGATGCATGAGGAGTATGTCCCCGAGTCCGATACAAGATTCATCTGGGAAGCACACCTTCCTGAAGGTCAAGGAGAGGTGAACAGTGGTGAGGGGGTCTACTCGGAGTTGTATCCCTCAGGTGCTCAAAAGAACCGCTATACCATCCAGAATGGACTCCCTTCCGGGGAGTATGTAGAATACTATCCCACAGGCGAGATCAAGATAAAAGGGTCGTTCATTGAAGGTCAGCGTGAGGGGACCTGGAGTACCCTTGCCTTGAATGGGGCGGTGATAAAGCGCGTAGAGTACTCCAAGGGGTCGAAGCAGGGTAACTACGTAGAGTTCCTCGCTAATGGGGACACCCTTGTCTATGGCTCATTTGCAAATGGAGTCAAATCCGGGCAATGGACATGGAATGACCGATCCGGCAATTTGGATATGCAAGGGTCCTTCTTGGATGATAAGCAGCACGGAATCTGGAAGTATTATTACACGAATGGAAACCTGAATTATACAGGTTCCTATATAAAAGGTAAGAAGACTGGTGAATGGGTCTATTACTATAACGATGGAAGCCTCTGGCGCAAAGGTGTATTTAAGGAGGATAAAGAACAAGGCACTTGGACCACTTGGTATGAGAATGGTCAGAAGCTTCAAGAAGGAGAGTATGTGGACGGGGTAGAAGAAGGCACATGGAGTTCATGGCATGTCAATGGCCAGCTAAAAGACCAAGGAGGATTCCTCAAAGGACGACTCGAGGGGCTCTGGCAAGGATGGGATGCCGATGGACAATTGCAATATTCCGGACATTGGAAAGATGATATGAAGCACGGAGAATGGAAGTATTTTCTCCCTTCAGGGAAACCCGATCAGACAGGATTCTATCGGGAAGGAAAAATGCATGGCCCTTGGAAGGATTACAGTCCAGATGGTATACTCATCTCAGAAGGGACCTATCTCGATGAACGACCAGAAGGCGAATGGACCTACTACTTCCCTCATGGGGCACCCATGCGTAAATGTTCTTACGAGAATGGACGTCTAGAAGGACGAGTGGTCGACTACCACCCCAGAGGTACAGTGCAGTCGGACTGTACATATCGCAATAATCGAAGACATGGGACGTGCAAGACCTATACCCGCTCGGGCAAACTCATCGAGGAGAAGAAATATGACAATGGCCAGGCCGAACAGAACTCCCCGATAAGGGATAGGTGATAGAGCGTTTTAACGAAGGATTTTTTAACGTATCTTTGCGCTGAATTAAGTGAAAAGGCATGGAAAGAGGGGAGAGCCCCTCTTTTTTTATAGCGGCCCAGATGATTGGAGAAGATCGGATAAGAGCCTTGTTGGATGAAATACTCCGCGGTGAGCAGTTCATCGTCACTCTTAAGGTAGATGTCGGAAATCGTATCTACATCGAGTTGGATGATCGCACCCGCCCTGTGTCTATCACGGACTGTATAGAGGTGAGTCGAGCCCTTGAGAATCAATTGGATAGGGACGAAGAAGATTTTGCTCTGGAGGTGACTTCACCCGGCTTGGATCGGCCCTTCAAGGTCCTCGATCAATACATCAAGAACATCGGTCGTTCCGTAAAGGTGAAAAGGACCGATGGTCGGGTGCTCAAAGGACAACTTCTCGAGGCAGACAGTGATACAATTACCGTGGAGACCAAAGAGAAGAGAAGGATTCCAGGGCGAAAGGCCAAAGAATGGGTCACAGAAAAGATAGAGATTCCCATGGAAGAGGTCGCGGAGACCTATGTGGAATTAGAGTTTAAATAAGAGACAGACTTACTATAATAGAACAATGGATAGCGCTACGTTGATAGAATCGTTCTCAGAGTTCAAAGAATTCAAGAACATCGACCGTGTGACCATGATGAACATTCTCGAAGAGGTGTTCAGAAGCACTTTGATCAGAAAGTACGGCACAGACGAGAACTTCGACATCATCCTGAATGTGGATAAAGGAGACCTCGAGATCTGGCAGAACCGTGAGATAGTGCCAGATGGGGAAGTGGAAGATGAGAACATGGAGATCGCCTATTCGGAGGCCATCAAGATCGAAGAGGATTTCGAGATCGGAGAAGAGGTTTCTGAAGAGATCAAACTGGAGGATTTCGGTAGACGGAATATCCTCGCCCTCCGTCAATCCCTCAAATCCACCATCGATGATCTGGAAAAAGGGAACATCTACAAGAAATATTCTGAACGTGTCGGAGATATCATCACAGGGGAGGTCTATCAGATATGGAGAAAAGAGATCCTAGTGCTCGATGACGAGGGAAATGAACTGATCCTTCCCAAATCAGAACAGATCAAGACCGACTACTTCAAGAAAGGAGATTCGGTCAGAGCTGTAGTGGCCAAGGTCGAGATGCGCAACAACAACCCGGTGATCATCCTCTCCCGTACCGCTCCAGAATTCCTCGAGCGTCTCTTTGAGATGGAAGTGCCTGAGGTCTTCGATGGACTCATCACTATCAAGAAGATTGTAAGAGAACCGGGAGAAAGGGCCAAGGTGGCCGTTGAATCCTATGATGACCGTATCGATCCCGTAGGAGCCTGTGTAGGTATGAAAGGCTCACGGATACACTCCATCGTAAGGGAATTGAAGAATGAGAACATCGATGTGATCAACTTTACGAGTAACGACCAGCTACTTATCACTCGGGCACTCAGCCCGGCCAAGATCAGTAGCATGAATATCGATGAGGAAGGCCGTAGAGTAGATGTGTTCCTCAAGCCCGATCAAGTGTCTCTGGCCATCGGTAAAGGAGGACACAATATCAAATTAGCAAGCAGATTGACCGGATTCGAGATCGATGTCTACCGAGAAGGAGATGAGATCGATGATGATGTGGACTTGGAAGAGTTTGCTGATGAGATCGACAGCTGGATAATCGATGAGCTCAAAGCCATCGGTTGTGATACGGCACGAAGTGTATTGGAAATACCTGAGGAAGATCTGGTCAAGCGTACCGATCTGGAGGATGTGACCATCAGTGAAGTAACAAAGATCCTCAGGGAGGAATTGGATAGGTGATATACCTTCATAATTCCTGAACGACCAGAAGCAAGAAGAGTAGTAGATCTATATGGCGGATAAAGCAGTCAGATTAAGTAAAGCAGCCCGAGAAGTGAATCTTGGGTTACAGCACGTAGTCGAATTTCTCAGTGAAAAAGGGTTCGAGGTAGAGGCCAAGCCCAACACCAAGCTCAGCCCTGAGATGTACGAACTGCTATTGGATGAATTCCAAGCAGATCGACAGATCAAGGAAGAATCACGTTCTCAGACCGTGACAGAACCGGTGGTGAGAGAGACGATAGCCATTAAGACTGCTGAGAAGAAAGAGGCAGAGAAAGCCGCGCGTCAAGCAGCTAAGGAGGCCGAAGAGAAAGCTGAAGAGAAAGCCAAAGAGACCGAGACCGTCAAGGCCAAGGCTGAGATAGAAAAGCCTAAAGTCGTCACCAAGATCGATCTCGAGCCTAAGCCAAAGAAGAAAGCGGAAGAGAAGAAGGAAGAAGAAGCTCCGGCTCCAGCTCCTGAAGCCAAAGAAGAGCCCAAGCCCGAAGAAGAGGCCGAAGAGAAGAAGACCATTGGCTCCGTAGCCGGTATCAAAGAAGAATCGGTAGAAGAGGAGGAAGAGCCAGAGACCGTCAAGGCCCAGGCCGACAAACTGAAAGGAACCACCGTATTAGGTAAGATCGAGCTGCCCGTAGAAAAAGAGAAGCCGAAGCGGAAGAGAAAACGGATCGTCAAACCCAAGGTCGATGTGGACCAGGTCGGTAAACAGACCAAGAAAGGTGGGGCCAAAGGCGGTTCTCGTACCAAAACAGAGATCTCTGAGGAAGAGATCCAGAAAGAGATCAAAGAGACCTTGGCCAGACTTTCCAGTAAAGGAAAGAAGACATCTGCCAAACTCAGACGTGCTAAAAGAGAAGCGGTCGCTCAGCGTACTGAAGAGGAGATAGAGCGGGCGAAGGAAGAAGAAAAGGTACTCAAACTCACCGAGTTCGTATCTGTTTCCGAGTTGGCCATCATGATGAATGTTCCGGCCACAGAAGTTATTTCTGCATGTATGACCTTGGGTATACTCGTATCCATCAATCAGCGTCTAGATGCAGAGACCATCACAGTCATTGCTGAAGAATTCGGCTATACGGTCGAATTCGTAGCTGCTGAGATTCAAGAGGCCATTACTGTAGAAGAGGATAAGGAAGAAGACCTTTCTTCCAGACCACCTATCGTCACAGTGATGGGACACGTTGACCACGGTAAGACCTCCTTGCTCGACCATGTGCGTAAGGCCAATGTCATCGCAGGAGAAGCCGGAGGAATCACGCAGCATATCGGTGCATACCAAGTGAAAATGGAGAATGGCAAGAGCATCACGTTCCTGGATACTCCGGGTCACGAGGCCTTTACCGCCATGCGTGCACGTGGAGCCCAAGTGACCGATGTGGCGATCATCGTCATCGCAGCAGATGATAGCGTGATGCCACAGACCCGTGAGGCGATCAATCACGCCCAAGCGGCCGAGGTGCCTATGGTCTTCGCCTTCAATAAAATGGATAAACCCGGAGCCAACGCAGACAAGATCCGCGAAGAGCTATCTGGTATGAACATCCTGGTGGAAGACTGGGGAGGAAAGTTCCAGTCTCAAGAGATCTCGGCCAAGAACGGGACCAATGTGGAAGAGCTCATGGAAAAGGTGCTCTTGGAAGCTGAGATGCTCGAGCTTAAGGCCAATCCTGAGAAAAATGCCGTAGGTACGGTGATCGAATCCTCTCTGGATAAAGGAAGAGGGTACGTATGTACCATGATCGTGGAAGGAGGGACCATGCGGGTAGGAGATACCATGGTAGCAGGCCAATTCTTCGGAAAGGTCAAAGCCATGTTCAATGAGCGCGGAAACAATATCGAAGAAGCCGGACCGGCCGCGCCAGTCATCGTGTTAGGAATGAATGGAGCACCCAATGCCGGTGATAGATTCCACGTACTGGACGATGAGAAGGAGGCAAAATCCATTGCAAACAAACGTATGCAGCTGCAGCGTGAGCAAGGAGTCAGGACCCAGCGTCACATCACTCTGGATGAGATCGGTCGTAGGATCGCTCTCGGAGAATTCAAAGAGCTCAACATCATCCTCAAAGGAGACGTGGATGGATCCATCGAGGCTCTGACGGATTCCTTGCAGAAGCTGTCTACCGATAAGGTCCAAGTGAAGATCATTCACAAGGCCATAGGTCAGATCTCAGAGTCTGATGTTTTGCTTGCTTCTGCTTCAGATGCGATCATCATCGGATTCCAAGTACGTCCTTCGGCCATTGCGCGCAGGATGGCAGAGAAAGAAGAGGTCCAGATCAAACTCTACTCGGTCATCTACGATGCTATCGAAGAAGTCAAAGATGCTATGGAAGGCATGTTGTCGGCCAAGATCGAGGAGAACATCGTGGGTACCGCAGAAGTGCGTGATATCTTCAAGATCTCCAAAGTCGGGACGATCGCAGGTTGTTTCGTATTGGATGGAAAGATCTATCGCAACAATCAGGTGCGGGTCATTCGGGATGGCATCGTGATCTATACTGGGAAACTGGGGTCACTCAAGCGCTTCAAAGATGATGTCAAAGAAGTGGCCAAAGGCTACGAATGTGGACTCAATGTCGAGAACTTCAATGATATCAAGGTCGGTGACAACATCGAAGCATTCGAAGAGGTAGAGGTCAAACAGACCCTCGAGACCTGATACCGTTACATCTTGCTCGTGAACCGGTCCAACTCTTTGGATCTCACTTGAATTGTTCAGGTACCTCTATCTTATCTCTGACGATATAGGCATTGGGGAAGCTCCCTCGCAGATCCCGAAGTGCTTTCTCCGCTTGGAATCGATTGATGAAATCGCCTACTCGTAATCTGAAATTGGGAGGCAGATAGGTCTCATAGGCCGCATAGCGGAAACGAGATAGGAATCGACTGCGGGCATTGGATACCTCGCCTCTCGAGCCGAAGATCAGTTGGATCCGATATCCATCCTGCTTGATCGGATTGGAGACCAGATATTCATCCACTACGGTTATCCGTTCATCCTGTATGTACCGTATAGTACCCTTCTCACGCAAGATAGGGACATCGCCACCAGGTCTACGCATCTCCTCATTCTCTTCTACCTCACCCTTGTTCGGGCGGTACAATCTCCAGTCCTCATCCTCCTGAGAGAAACAAGTGCTCACAATAGATAAGGTCAATAGTGTGATAAGGATGCGCATGATCTGATCGAATTCTTAACTAAGCAACGCCAAAAATAGTGCCTTGATGTTCAGACTGGCAGAAAGGCATGAAGTCACAACAGATCGAAGGATTTCAGTAGCTAATGATTCTCTCCGTGAATTCGTCAGATGTGGACAGGATTACAGCTGAGAAGAGCCATCGTTATTTAGAATGAGTATAAATTAACAAAAGAGATTTCATTGCTTGCACAGGCCCTCTCCACCCTATTGGCTCTTTGTTAAATTTGCGCCCGATAATCGACTCCTGTCATGTCCGGGAGAAGAGTGTAAAATCAAGACGACCTATGAACCATCCGTCCATTCGGACTCTTACAATGAAACGGTTACTGAGTTCCCTTGCACTCACCCTTTTGACCTCGTTCTTCTTGGCTGGCGATTACGCCAATGGTGAGCTGATATTCAACGCCAAATGTGCTTCATGCCATTATCCCACAGAGGAGATCAATGCCGCACCCGGATTGGCCGGTGTGACTGAGCGTTGGGCTGGAAAAGAGGAGCTCCTCTATCTCTGGATCAAGAATCCGAACGCAGCGATCGCAACTGGAGACCCCTATGTCACCGGTCTGGTCAATGAATACAAGGCCCGATTCGGTCTGATGGCTGCGCAGAACGTGAATGACACCGAGATCGAAGATATCCTGACCTACATCAATGAATATGTGCCCCCCGTGGTGTCTGAAGAAGTGGTGGCGGTACAGGGAGGTGGTGAAGAGTCTGAGGATCAAGGAATGTCCTGGATGTGGTGGCTCGTCTTTGGCCTGATCTTCATAGCTGTGATCTTCTCACTTTCCGGAGTCAAACGACAATTGGAGGTAGCGGAAGCCATCAAAGAAGGTCGCAGTCCGGAAGAGATAGGATACGGAGAAGCCATGAAGGCTTGGATGTGGGATAACCGCACCCTGGTCAGTATCATCGGTATTTTCGTCATGGTGCTCCTCATCGTAGCAGCATGGGATTGGGCGGCCCGCATAGGTGTGTATGGTGGAGAAGATGTTGTAGAGAACTACAAACCGGATCAACCGATCAAATTCTCCCATGCCCTGCATGCCGGTGAGAATCAGATCGAGTGTCAGTATTGCCACTCCACTGCTCAGAAGAGCAAGACCCCGCTTATCCCTTCGGCCAACGTCTGCATGAACTGTCATAAGTACATCAAAGAAGGACCGAAATACGGGAAGGACGAGATTGCCAAGATCTACCAGGCCATCGGTTGGGATGTAGAGAACTTCGTATATACTGGAGACACCGAACCGATCGAATGGATCAAGGTCCACGACCTTCCTGACCATGTATATTTCAATCATGCCCAACACGTCAAGGTGGCCGGCCTCGAGTGCGAGACCTGTCATGGTCAAGTCGATGAGATGGAAGTAGTCGAGCAGGTGAGTTCACTGACCATGGGTTGGTGTATCAATTGTCACAATGAGACCAGCGTCACTCAGATGACCGCAAGTGGTTCAGAAAACGGCTATTACGATGAGATACACGCCCGTATGGTAAGTACTGACCAAGGAGTCGAGTTGTTGAGAGAGTATTTGGAAGATGGAGCGATCACCGCCAAAGAGCTGGGTGGTTGGGAGTGTTCTAAGTGTCATTATTGATCAGATCAGAATTAGACCCGATGGGAGCTGACAACAGATATTGGACAGGGATGGAAGAACTCCACGAAACGGAGGAGTTCAAGCAGGCCCGAGATAATGAATTCACTTCTGAAGTACCAGTAGAGGAATTCGTGACTGGTGCTGGTGCTAGTGAGGCAAGCACAGGGCGTAGGGATTTTCTCAAATTCCTCGGATTCAGTGTGGGTGCAGCTACACTGGCTGCATGCGAGACCCCAGTGACCAAGGTCATACCTTACGTCAATAAGCCGGAAGAGGTGACTCCGGGTCTTCCGACCTATTACGCGAGCACGTATTTCGATGGCTACGATTACGCATCCATCCTGGTCAAGACCAGAGAAGGAAGACCTATTTATATCAAAGGCAATCCTGACCATGGAATGGGCGCCATCAACGCGCGTATCAACTCTTCGGTACTGTCCCTCTATGACAGCACCAGATTGAGTGGACCTAGAAATAAGGATGGAACAGACTTGAAGTGGGAGGATGCCGATCAGGTGGTGCGTAAAGCTCTTTCTGAAGCATCGGGTGAAGTTGTCTTTTTGACTGAGAGCATTGCCAGCCCGAGTACATTCAAGGCGATGTCCAAGTTCTCAAAAGCCTACCCAGAAGCGGAAGTTACGCATGTACAGTACGACCCACGCTCTTTCGAAGGCATCAGAAAGGCCAATCAGGCCTCCTTTGGGAAAGCAGTCATTCCATACTGTGATTTCTCCAAGGCCAAAGTCATCGTAGGAGTAGGTGCAGATTTCATGAACGACTATCCACTTTCTGCTCAATACACGGCAGATTACGGGAGTCGCAGAAAGCCAGAAGGTGAGTGGATGAATCAGCACCATCACTTCGAAGCAGGTATGTCCTTGACAGGATCCAATGCAGACTATCGCACAGCCATCAAACCTTCCCAGGAAGGCCTTGCACTAGCTGCTATCTACAATCACATCACAGGACAAGGTGCCACCAATGAGCTTTCTGATGCAACATCCAGGGCTGCTTCAGCTTTGAAAAAGGCCGCTGGAGAATCCTTGGTTCTCGCGGGGAGTAATGATGCCCATGTACAGATGATCGCAAGCGCGATCAATGAAGCACTTGGGAATTTCGGGCAGACCATCGACATGGATCGTCCGGTACGGATGTCCAATGGCAATGCAAAGGATTTCGAATCGCTTATCAGCCGCATGGAATCAGGCTCTGTGTCTGCTATTTTCATGCATGGCGTCAATCCAGCCTATGATTCGCCTATGGCCGATGCCTTTGTGAGTGGTCTTGCTAAAGTGCCTCTTTCTATTTCTTTCTCCATGCACGCGGATGAGACCGCTAAGCATTGCAGTCACATCCTTCCTTCGCATCATGCCATGGAATCCTGGAATGACTTCAATGTGGTAGGTGCTCACTACGCATTGGCTCAACCGACCATTTCTCCACTGAACAATACAAGACAATTCCAAGAGTCTATATTGAAGTGGTCGGGTTATGAAGGAAGCTATCACGACTTCATTAAGGAGAACTGGACATCGGACATGGTGGCCATGCAGAGTGAAAGGTCTGGAGACGATTTCTGGAACTACTCCTTGCACAACGGTTCTGTCGATCTGAACACTCCCATGCCTGACTCTAGTCCACTGGCCAGTGATGAAGAAGGAGGAGACTCAGCTACAGATATTTCAGTTGCCTTGGCATCTGTACAGCAACAAGCGGCTTCAGCTCAGGATATTGAAGTGTTCCTCTATACCAAAGTGGGGATAGGCACCGGTTCTCATGCGACCAATCCATGGTTGCAGGAATTGCCTGATCCCATCACTAAGATATGCTGGGATAACTATGCGACACTCTCACCTGCGGATGTTGCTGCCCAAGGATTCAACATGCATCTGGGGGAAGAACTTCCTGCTACAGTGGTCACGATCACGCTCAATGGAGTCGCCCTCGAACTCCCTGCAGTACCCGTTCCCGGACAGAAATCAGGGACCGTAGGGATTGCTTTGGGGTATGGCCGTGGAGCAGGAGATGAGGAGATCGGTAGAGCTGCATTCCTGATCAAGGAACGCGGTGGATATGAGTTGGATGACAATGGACTGAGAAAGCCTATCGGGGCCAATGCCTTCCGATTGGTCACCATGAATGGGGATACATTCTCCTATGCGGCAAGTGGAGCATCTGTAGCCGCTACTGGAGCCGAATGGCCCATAGCATCTACACAGACTCACCACACCTTGATGGACCGCACATCGGTCCTGAAAGAAACCACTCTTGAGACTTTCCAGACAGCAGACTCCAAGGTCTACAATCCACCCCATGTATTGCCCATGCATGAGAACGGGGAGATCGTGCAGAAACCGGTCTCCGAAGTGGATCTGTGGGATGAGCATCCCATTGAGGATATCGGACATTGGTGGGGACTGAGTATCGACCTGTCGTCCTGCCTAGGTTGTGGAGCATGTATCACGGCTTGCCATTCTGAGAACAATGTTCCGGTGGTAGGTAAAGATGAGGTACGCAGATCAAGAGATATGCACTGGCTCCGTATCGACCGCTACTTCTCCTCAGGAATGGACAAGGAGAAGGGAGCAGAAGAAGGCCTCAGCAAGATCGAGATGTATCGTCAGATGGAGATTCCTTCGGAAAACCCATCCGTGGTGCACATGCCTATGATGTGTCAGCACTGTAATCACGCTCCATGTGAGACAGTATGTCCGGTAGCTGCTACTACGCATTCTAGTGAAGGAATCAATCAGATGACCTATAACAGGTGCATCGGTACGAGATATTGTGCGAACAACTGCCCATATAAGGTCAGAAGATTCAACTGGTTCAATTATAAGGCCTATGCCAAGTTCACCGAGGTCAATCCAACTCAGGATTGGACAGGAAGAATGGTGCTCAATCCGGATGTGACAGTGCGCTCGCGAGGGGTGATGGAGAAGTGCAGCATGTGTATGCAGCGTATCCAGGCCGGTAAGTTGGATGCCAAGATCAACGGTACTCCCGTACCTGATGGTAGTATACAGACCGCCTGTTCAGAAGTCTGTCCGAACGATTGCATCACCTTCGGTGATATGAATGACGAGGATTCTATGATCAGTAAGCGGAAAGGAAACAAACGTTCTTATCTGGCCTTGGAAGAGGTTGGGACCCGACCTAGTATCTCATACATGGTCAAGGTCAGGAACAGAGAAGAAAATCAAGCGTAAAACGAGCCATAGATGTTCAAAGAAGCTGCAATAAGAGAACCACTCATATTAGGTGAGAAGTCCTACGGGGACATCACAGCTGATGTGGTCGGGCCGATCGAGAACAAGGCGTCCAAGGCCTGGTATCTCGGACTGACCATTGCGGGGATTGTTGCCCTGTGGGGAATAGGCTGTATCCTCTATTTGATAGGCACCGGTATAGGTGTATGGGGATTGAATAAGACGGTAGGTTGGGCCTGGGATATCACCAATTTCGTTTGGTGGGTAGGAATCGGTCATGCCGGAACACTTATCTCTGCGGTACTGCTTCTTTTCAGACAACGCTGGAGAATGGCGATCAACCGGTCGGCAGAAGCCATGACCATCTTTGCCGTAATGATGGCCGCACTCTTCCCAGGGATACACATGGGAAGGATCTGGTTGGCCTACTTCGTATTCCCACTACCTAATCAATTCGGATCACTCTGGGTGAACTTCAACTCTCCACTACTCTGGGATGTATTTGCGATATCCACCTACTTCACTGTTTCACTGGTATTCTGGTATATCGGTCTGATCCCTGATTTTGCTACCATCCGCGACCGTATGAAGGCCCCAACGGCCAAGAAGGTATACGGTTTGTTGAGTTTCGGATGGAGTGGTAAGGCCAAGCATTGGAACAGATTCGAAGAGGTTTCTCTCGTACTGGCAGGAATAGCCACCCCACTGGTATTCTCAGTGCACTCCATCGTATCCATGGACTTCGCCACTTCGGTCATCCCCGGTTGGCACACGACTATCTTCCCTCCCTATTTCGTATCAGGAGCGGTATTCTCTGGATTTGCCATGGTGCAGACCTTGATGCTCATCATGCGTAAGGTGATGCGATTGGAGAATTACGTGACCGTGAAACATGTAGAGTACATGAACATCGTCATCATCGTGACCGGTTCGATCGTAGGTATCGCCTACATAACCGAGCTCTTCATTTCTTGGTACTCAGGGGTCGAGTATGAATCCTATGCCTTCATCAACAGATTCTCTGGACCTTATATGGTGGCCTACTGGACCATGATGACCTGTAATGTGATTTCTCCTCAATTGTTCTGGATCAGGAAATTGAGAAGGAGTTTGAGCTTCACATTCTTCATGTCCATTATCGTGAACATCGGTATGTGGTTCGAACGATACGTGATCATTGTCACCTCTCTCCATAGAGACTACGTCCCTTCGAGCTGGACCATGTTCCACCCGACCTTTGTCGATGTGGGCGTATTCATAGGCACATTGGGGATCTTCTTCACGCTATTCCTGCTCTTTGCCCGGTTCTTCCCGGTATTGGCACTGAATGAGCTGAAGAGTATTTTGAAGATCTCAGGTGAAGAGTATAAAAACAAGCATTGATATCAGATGGCGAATAGTGTGATATATGCGATGTACGATGACGACCAGACACTGATGTCTGCTGCCAAGCAATTGGTAGATAAGGGAATCAGGGTCAAGGATTGTTATTCTCCATTCCCCGTGCACGGGATAGACC
>JABDLZ010000036.1 GCA_013001705.1 Flavobacteriales bacterium | reverse complement strand
ATCCGCCCATCTCTATCAAGGTCTGTGCTTCCCCGTAAGAGCCCAATCCCATGTCCACAGCCTGCACGCGCATAGCGTAATTTCCAGAATAGGCCTCTGTATCTTGACTGGTGCTCGTGGTCAATTGAGTATTGTCCGAATCCCAGCCCACAGGTTCCAGAGTAGATTGTGGAGTGACCTCCCACTCTTCGAATCCGCTATTGGGAACAGTTTGGGCCATCATCAATGATGGCAGAAGGATACAGATCGCAATTAGTTTCAGATGAGCCATGGCTTAAGTATTTGTTGGTCCTCTGAATATCGGAAAGCCCGACTGGATTCTGAAAACGATTATTTACGCTTATTGAAATCGTTCATCGTACGTGCGAGCCCTGCCCCCATGTAGGATCGGATGATCTGGCAAGCTCTATCGTAAAGTTCTGGGAGTTCTTCCAATTCCTCTCTCTCCCATTCTCCCAACACATAGTCCACTTGCTTTCCACGTGAGAATGTATCCCCGATCCCGAAGCGAAGCCGGGGGTACTGTGTCGTATTGAGAATGGCTTGGATGTCCTTCAGGCCATTGTGGCCCCCATCGCTCCCTTTACCCCGTAATCTCAAGGTTCCGAAGGGTAAGGCAAGGTCATCGGTAATGACGAGCACCTTGTCCAATGGGATCCTCTCTTCCTGCATCCAGTACCTGACTGCCTTTCCACTCAGGTTCATAAAGGTGGATGGTTTGAGGAGTATGGCCTTTCTCCCTTTGTGGCGATACTCGGCCACGTCTCCATAGCGTGAACTATGGAATTCAGCCCCTTCTTTCCCTTCTACCAGATGGTCCAATACTTGAAACCCTACGTTATGTCTGGTCTCAGCATATTTCGGTCCTGGATTTCCCAGTCCTACGATCAAATACTTCATCTCTTCGGTCTGTCACAAAATAAAGATTCCGCCCCGAGTGCTCGGAGCGGAATCCCTGATATCAAATATGATGCTAGGAGTATCAGCCTTCGGCCGGAGCTTCAGCAGCTGGGGCACCTTCGCCTCCTTCACCGCCTTCACCTTCTTCGCCTTCAGCTCCTTCTTCACCTTCCTCTTCTTCTTCCTCCTCATCGAGGGCTCCTCTTGCTGTCTTGACAGCAAATATCACCATGTCGTCAGGAGCAAGGATATTGAGTCCAGGTATCTGGAGGTCTCCTACGCGTATCTTCATTCCGATTCGGATCTTCTCGATATCCACTTCGATCGCATCTGGGAAATCCAAGGGTACTCCCTTGACGGCCAACTTCTTATTCGGGAAAGAAGGACGACCACCATTACGTACACCTATCGCATTTCCGCTCAAGTGTACAGGAAGGTCCATTTTTACCTCTTTACCCTCCATGACCTGAAGGAAATCCACATGTAAAATGCGGTCGGTCACAGGGTGGAATTGGATCTCACGGATGATTCCTTTGTATTCGCCCTCACCTTCTACGCTGATCTCGGCCAGAAATACATCTGGGGAGAATATGATCTTATTCAGATCTAGTTCTTTCAATGAGAAGTGTACCTGCTTATCTCCACCATAGATGACACATGGTGTCAATCCCTGGTCCCTGAGGGCCGCAGCATCTTTCTTCCCTACGTTCTCTCTTGGAGAACCGCTCAATGATACTGTTTTCATGATTTGTTATAAATGGGTTATGAAATGTTTGCTGATGGATTTATCGTTCAGCAGACGTCTGATAACGTCACCGAAGAGAGGTGCCACCGAGACCACCTTTATCTTACTTGATTCCTTCTGCAAGGGAATCGTATCTGTCACGATCAATTCTTTCAATTGCGATTCTTCCAATCGCTCATAGGCCGGCCCTGAGAGCACTGGGTGGGTGATGAATGCGCGTACCGATCTAGCTCCTTTCTCGATCAGCATATCTGCAGCCTTGGTCAGCGTACCGGCCGTATCGATGATATCGTCCACGAGGATGACGTCCTTATCAGTAACGTCACCGATCACTGTCATACTATCCACCTTGTTGGCCACTTTACGCTGCTTGTAGCTGATGGCCAGGTCCACGTTGAGCACTTTAGCATAGGCGCTGGCACGCTTGGTACCGCCCGTATCAGGGGCGGCCATGATCACATTGCTGATATCCAGATGCTCATTGATATAAGGCAAGAATATAGTGCTGGCAAATAGGTGATCGACCGGCACTTCGAAGAATCCTTGGATCTGATCGGCATGCAGGTCCATGGTGATCACACGGTCCACTCCTGCTGCAGCCAGTAGATTGGCCACCAATTTGGCACCTATCGCTACTCTGGGCTTGTCCTTGCGGTCCTGTCGAGCAAATCCGAAATAGGGTATGATGGCGATGATGCGTTTGGCAGAAGCTCGCTTGGCAGCATCGATCATCAGGAGCAGCTCCATCAGATTATCCGCAGGAGGTATCGTGGATTGTACGATGAATACATCGTTACCCCGCACAGACTCCTCGAAAGAAGGCTGGAACTCTCCATCGCTGAAGCGACTGATACGCACATCACCCAACTTCTTACCGAAATTGTCTGCGATGCGTTCAGCCAGTTCTGGCGTAGCGCTTCCTGAGAATATGGATACCTTCTTGAGCTTCAAGCTTTCTACCTTTTTATAAAGGGCTGCAAATGTACTTGATCCATCGCCTACTGCAAAGCTTTGTCACTACATTCAAAGTAGATATATTCGCAGCCCGTTTGGGGGATTCTACCTATACAAAAGCCCGGGTGGCGGAACTGGTAGACGCGCACGACTCAAACTCGTGTTCCGCAAGGAGTGTCGGTTCGATCCCGACCCCGGGTACTCTTGATGAAAGCTCGATGTCCATTTTCGGAGATCGGGCTTTTATTTTTCAGCCAAAAGGATCAGAGAGGGAGAGAAGTTTATGCTGAGCGTAAGCCGAAGTAATCCCGACTCCGGGTAATCTTGATGAAAGCTCGATGTCCATTTTCGGAGATCGGGCTTTTCTCTTTAGAATAAAATTCTTCGCTCGAGGAAGAGTTCTGTTCTCAGTCCTAGTATGTGAATTGGATGAAGTCGTTGACATAAGGCCCCTGCAGATCAACAACGCTTTTCCAATTCACACGGACGCCAGAACTCCTCTGATCCGAGCGTTCCTAAGCCATGAAGACCATCGGTAAGAGATAGGCACAGTATTCGTAGGCAATTGTCTTAATTTGCCTTGGGTAAAAATGAAAGGAGAAGATTTGGAAGAATTGGTAGACAAAGAACTCAGTCGCGAGACAGCCAAGCAGTTACGCTATGATAGGGCCTACCTGCGTATGGCCATGGAATGGGCGGAACTGTCACACTGTGAACGTAAGAAGGTAGGCGCATTGATCGTTAAGAATAGGATGATCATCTCGGATGGCTACAACGGGACTCCCAGTGGATTTGAGAATTACTGTGAGGATGAGGAGGGCTATACCAAGTGGTATGTGCTCCATGCTGAAGCCAACGCTATCATGAAGGTAGCGCGCAGCACACATGACATGGAGGGAGCGACCCTGTATATCACTATGTCTCCCTGTAGGGAGTGCAGCAAACTCATCCACCAGGCCGGGGTCAAGCGATTGGTCTACCTCCATCGATATAAAGACTATTCCGGATTGGAATTCTTAAATGAAGCAGGAGTGGAATTGGTCCAACTCCGAGAAGAAGACATTCAATGAACAGTAAATTTCAAATACTCTATCCCCTACTACTGGCCGGTGCGCTGGCCATCGGACTATTCTTGGGCATGGGCATAGGGGGTGACTCGCCCATCAACCCCACCATTTTCAGCGATAATGATGCTGACAAATTCGCCAAGGTGGTGCGCTTCGTAGAAAGCGAGTATGTGGACAGTGTCAACACAAGTTCTCATGTAGAGACCGCCATCCACGACTTCCTCCAGAATCTGGATCCTCACTCCTATTACATCAGCGCCTCAGAGCGCGCTGAGTTCTCCGAACCCCTCGAGGGAAATTTCGATGGGATCGGAGTGGAATTCAGAATCGTACACGATACGGTGATGGTCATCAATCCGATAGTTGGAGGCCCTTCTGAGACCGTGGGTATAATGGCCGGTGACCGTATCATACAGGTCGAAGACAGCGTCATAGCTGGAGTAGAGGTGACTACACGAACGGTGATGGAACTCCTGCGTGGCGAACGCGGAACCAAAGTCGATGTTAAGGTGCTACGCAAGGGAGAGGCTCTTGATTTCACCATCACCCGTGGGGAGATCCCTATCGTGAGTATTCCTGTGGCACTCGAGGTAGCGCCCAATACCGGCTATATCCGTATCAGCCGATTTGCACAGACCACCTATGAGGAATTCAAAGAGGCCATGAACACACTCGGTCCCGGTACCGACCGACTCATCATCGACCTACGCGGAAATGGCGGTGGCTATCTGAATCAGGCCATCTCTCTGGCCGATGAATTCTTAGGTACAGGGAAATTGATCGTATACACGCAAGGCCGTAATCAAGACAAGCGCACCTACGAGGCCACTCGTAAGGGGAAACTGGAAGATGTGGAGGTCATCGTATTGATCAATGAAGGTTCTGCCTCGGCCTCTGAGATCCTGGCCGGTGCCTTGCAGGACAACGACCGCGGAACCATTATCGGTAGAAGGAGTTTCGGGAAGGGATTGGTCCAGAATGAGATCGCTTTCGATGACAACAGCGCTATGCGATTGACCATCGCCCGATACTACACACCTACTGGCCGAAGCATACAAAAGCCCTATGGCAGTGATGTGGATTATGAGCATGATTACGTGGACCGCCTCGAGAGGGGAGAACACCTCAATGCAGATAGCATCTCCTTCCCCGATTCCTTGAAATTCATCACCCCTGGTGGAAAGACCGTCTATGGTGGTGGAGGTATCATGCCCGACATATTCGTACCGGTAGATACTGCTGAGTCGAGTGAGTTCCTCACCGATGTGCTCTATCACGGCATCATCACTCAATTCGCTTTCGATCAAGCAGACGCACAGCGGGAGATGCTCGCTCAAATGGATCCGCTGAGCTTCAATGACGATTGGTCTGTCTCGGAAGCCTTGTTCCAGGATTTCTTGGAGTTCGCTGAAGAGGACGGATTCAGTCCGACCTTAGGAGAACTCTCTCGATCGCGTAGCGAATTGGAGACCCGCATCAAGGCCGGTATCGCCCGGGTCATATGGGGCGAGGAAGGCTACTTCACCGTGTTCTTGGAATCGGATGATGATTTCCAGGCGGCCATGAAGCATTTCTCAGCGCTTGCGGCTCTTCATTGAGATTGTCTGCTGGATTGTACCTTTGAACTCCTTATTCAACCCATAAAATATTATCACAATGGCTTTTACACTTCCTGACTTACCCTATGCATTTGACGCACTCGAACCGCACATCGATGCGCGTACCATGGAGATCCATCACGGCAAACACCACAACGGATACACCACTAAACTGAATGCGGCCATCGAAGGCACCGACCTGGAAGGGAAATCCATCGAGGATATCCTGACCGGACTGGATATGAGCAATAATGCAGTGCGCAACAATGGAGGAGGCTTTTATAATCACAGCCTCTTCTGGAAGGTGATGTCACCTAATGGTGGTGGTGAACCCAGTGGTGCGCTGGCCGATGCGATCAATGATGCCTATGGTTCATTCGATGCTTTCAAAGAGAAATTCTCATCAGCTGCAGGAAGCCGATTCGGTTCTGGATGGGCTTGGCTCTGTGTCCATGATGGAGGTAAAGTAGAAGTATGTTCTTCCCCCAATCAGGATAACCCATTGATGCCTGGTGTAGGTTGCGGTGGCCATCCGATCCTAGGCTTGGACGTATGGGAGCATGCCTATTACCTCAACTATCAGAACCGCAGACCTGATTACGTCTCTGCTTTCTTCAATGTCATCAACTGGGATGAAGTAAGCAAGCGCTACGAGGCTGGAAAGTAAGTTGTCACGAGACTGACAAATGAATTTTGAAGCCCCGGCCTTGAGTCGGGGTTTTTTCTTTCTATGTAGACCCTGAAACACATGGTATACGTTCCTACGCTCTGTCGACCATCAATTACCGTGCTCACCGCTTCCTATCACTTGCCTCCACGATCATGCTGCGGGTCATGCGGTTGACCGGAATCCAGGAGAAGGCCAGTGCGATCGCCATCACAATGCAGAAGACCATTACCACATCCCGCAACTTGATAATGACCGGATAGAAATCGACTATCCCTCCCTGCAACCTCACCAGCCCGACCGTATCCTGCAGATAACAGAGGAGTATCCCTACTCCGAGTCCGATGATGGCTCCAAGACCTGAGATCAACATCCCCTCCAAGAAGAAGATCCTCCGCAAGGTCTTGACAGGTGCGCCCATGCTGTGGAGCATGGACAGGTCGTGCTGTTTGTCCAGCATGAGCATAGTGAGCGAGGCGAGAATGTTGAATACCGCGATAAGGATGATGAAGCTCAATATGAGTATGGTCACCAAACGTTCGGATTCATTGGCCTTATAGATCACTGCATTCTTCTCATATCGTGTAGTGGCAATGATCCCCGGAGCTAGCATGGCTGTCAGCTCGCGCTGGAATTCTTCCAAGTTTATGTCTTCTTCCACCTCCACTTCAATAAAGGTGCTCCTTCCGAAGTAGTCCATGATATCACGGGCAAAATCGATGGGTACCAAGAAATACTCGGAGTCGTATTCCATATTGATACTGAAGATCCCCCCGACCATGATACCCTCACTCTGAAAGGCCTTCTCCCTGCTCCGTGAGATCTTCTTGCCCATGCGTGGGGCATTGACGATAAGCGGTTGAAGGGTCTCTGAGAACAATCCCGCATCCAACTCGAGCATCACCTTATAGCCGAGGATGGCCCTGAAGGATTCCTCATCGCTCAATAGGTCGGACCCTTGGAAGATACTCTCATCGAGACCCGTGGCTTTGAGGTAGCCATCTGGCACACCTTTCATCTTAGCGACACGCTGCCGATCACCGAAGGTGAGCAACACATTCTCCTCGATGACCTCGTGATGGACCAGATAGCCATCCAGCGCCTGTATAGCATCCAGATCCAGACTGTCCATGGGAATGGATTTGCCCCGCTCAGGGCCGATGATGATGTCCCCATCAAAGGAGCTATATAGGTCATCGACCAGGGCATCGATCCCATTGAAGGCGCTCAGCACCACCACCATGGCCGCGGTCACAAAAGCGATGACCACCACAGAGATGCCCGTGATGAGATTGATCACGTTGCGAGATTTCTTAGCGAAGAGATATCTTCTGGCTATGTAGAATGGGAAGCGCACTATTCAGGGCTGCGTTATTTGTCGATAGGGATACCGAAGAGGGTCATTACTCATTCGTCTTGAACAAATGAACGCATTCCTTCAAACAAGCATCGACTTACAACACTAGACTACTTCCAAGCCTTGACCACCAGTCCGGTACCGGTCTTGTGGCTCATGCTCACGTCCATCCAATTGAGAATGAAACTGATGGGATAGGTGATCAGGAAATAGAAGGGCAAGAGGATGAAGAAGAGCTTGCTCGCATTCAGGGCACGCATGGGGTAGTACATGCTCAGCTTCCAAGCGATCTTGCCCGGTGTGCCATATTGATAGCGTGCATCCACCTTGGTGAAGCCTACCGATCGGATCTTGTCCTCGATCTCTTGGATATTGTATCCATCGCGTGCATGCTCATCGATAAATCCTTTGACCTCTCCCTCGCTGTGTTCATCGATACCACTGCCTCCCTGATCGGATGGGGTGGAGATGAGCAACATGGCTTCGGCCTTCATGGAGGTGTAGTAATTCTGAAACACCTGTACATCATCTTCGATGTGCTCCATCACATCCACACATACCACCAGATCATAGGTCAGCGGTTGTATGTACTGGGTAAGATCTCCCACTTGAAAGGTCACATTCTCTCCGCGTCCGATCTCTTCGAAGAAGCGATTGCAATCGGCCACTTGCTCTTCTTTGACATCGATGGCGGTGATCTCCCAGGTGGGGTTCTTCTTGTTCATCCAGTAGGTGTACTGGCCGAAACCGGCACCACCATCCAGCACTTTCAGATCCTTCTTCTTCCACCCACTGAAATTCCGTAATTCCTTATGCACATGCCATGCACGCAATAGGAGGAGGTCCAGCAGCCCGTAGAATACTTTTCTCAGAAAGGGGGTCTGGTTGAAGACACGGCCCAGGCTTCTTTTGATCGGATCGTATTCCATAACTATTTCAGAAGGTCATTGATCTTTTGCGCGTAGTCCAGCGAGTCATCCAAAAAGAACATCAGCTCCGGGGTCTTGCGCAATTGCTTGCCAACCCGCTCTCCCAAGAGCTTACGGATGAAGCGGTTGCGCTCGTTGAGTTCCTCCACCACCTGTTGCTTGTCCACCTTGTTCATGATACTGATATAGACCTTGGCAGAACCCAGATCGGGACTGATACGGACCACGGTGACAGAGATGAAGAGACCACCGAAATGCTCTTTCATCCCCCGTTGGAAAATCGACCCTAATTCGTTCTGGAGCAGGGCGTTGATGCGTTCTTGACGTATACTTGGCACGGCCGCGAAGGTAGGATAAAGAGCTATATCTGTCACGCTGGATACCGTGCTGGAAGTAAGGCACATACCGATCGTGCCTCAATATCGTTTCTTTGCCCTCGGATCATGCATCAGTGAAAGGATTTCTACGAATACTCGCTTATCTCAAAGGATACAAGACTGAGGTCGCTCTGAACCTGCTGGCCAACATCTTCTTCGTCCTCTTCAACCTACTCTCACTCCTGCTCTTCATTCCATTCTTGGATCTGCTCTTCAGCGAGGCTCCGGCCGTTGTAAGCGACCCCCCTGCTTTTGCATTCAACAAGGAATTCTTTGAGGATTTCTTTGCCTACCACATGAGCCAGCGTATCGCTGAGGGTGGTCCGATCCATGCCCTGGCATTCATCTGTAGTTTGACACTCCTTATGTTCTTCTTGAAGAATGTCTCCCGATATCTGGCCTATCTGGCCCTGGCCCGCATACGTCAAGGGATAGGCAGGGACATTCGCAGGGATATCTATCACAAGATCATCGCTCTGCCACTGGGATTCTTCTCCGATGAGAAGAAAGGCGACATCATGGCACGCAATACCGCTGATGTAGCCGAGGTGGATATGTCGGTGATCGGTTCTCTGGAAATGATGATGCGCGACCCGCTTAATATCATGCTCTCCTTTGCGGCCATGTTGATGATCAGTCCACCCTTGACCTTGTTCTCACTCATTCTCATGCCGGTCTCGGGATTCATCATCGGGCGTATCTCCAAGAGCCTGAAACGCACATCGCGCAAAGGGCAGGATAAGCAAGGTGAACTCCTCTCCTACTTGGAAGAGACCTTAGGTGGCCTGCGCATCATTAAGGCATTCAATGCCGAAGGGGCGGTCAAAGAAGGCTTCGGCCGGCTGAACGAATCCTTCCGCAGGATCAGCATCCGTCTCCTTAACAAGCGGGACCTGGCCTCTCCCTTGAGCGAATTCTTAGGTGCCTGTGTGATGGTAGGAGTAGTCTGGTATGGAGGAAGTCTGATCCTCGGTCAAAAAGAAGATGCGCTATCGGGCAGTGAATTCATCGGCTTCATCATCATCTTCTCCCAAAGTCTGCGTCCGATCCAGAGTCTGGCGAAGACATTCAGCAATATCAATAAAGGGCTCGCCTCAGTAGAGCGCATCGATGCCATCAAGGATGCCGATGATCAGATACACGACCCGGTATCTCCCAAGGATTTGAACGGTTTCGAAAAAGCCATCCGCTATGAAGGACTGCACTTCCGCTATACCGATGCTCCGGTATTGCGAGGCATAGACATAGAGATCAAGAAGGGACAGACCATCGCTCTCGTGGGTGAATCGGGCGGAGGGAAATCCACTATTGCAGACCTACTTCCCCGATTCTATGACCCACAGGAAGGACGGGTGAGCATAGATGGTGTGGACATACGCGATGTCCGATTGAAGGACCTGAGGAGATTGATGGGAGTGGTATCGCAGCAGGCCATTCTCTTCAACGATACTGTACGCAGTAATATCACATTGGGCTATGAGGCTACCGATGAAGAGGTGGAACAAGCGGCCCGTATCGCCAATGCACATGAGTTCATACAGACCATGCCATTGGGATATGATACGACCGTGGGAGATGCGGGAGGAAAACTCAGTGGAGGTCAGCGCCAGCGGATCAGCATAGCCCGGGCCGTACTTCGCAATCCCCCTATCCTCATCTTGGACGAGGCCACATCTGCACTCGACACCGAGTCAGAGCGACTGGTACAGGATGCCTTGGAGCACTTGATGAAGGACCGTACCACCTTGGTCATTGCCCACCGCCTTTCCACTATCCAGCATGCGGATAAGATCCTGGTCATTCAGAATGGCCGCATCGTAGAGTCAGGGACTCATGATGAATTGCTTGCTGCAGGCGGTCAGTACAAGAAGTTGAGAGAGATGCAGGGCTGACCCTGCCATTACTTCCCGAATCCAGAGCTCAGTATAGGAAGTTGTTATACGGGAATCGCACTGCGTGAATGGCCTTGACCCGCTCATAGAGCACCTCGCGCAGTTCTTCGATATTGATCTTCTTTTGGGCTGATATGAAGATCGCCCGATCGCCATCTAATTTGGCCATCCAGGTCTTCTTCAACTCATCCAATAAGTGCTCGTGGTGCTCATCGGGGATGATGTCGCTCTGCTCATCCTTATATGCATCCAGCTTGTTGAATACCACGATGGTCTCCTTCTCATCTCCTACGATCTCGCTCAGTGTGGCTTTCACCACATCATACTGATCCTCGAAATTGGGATGGGAGATATCCAGCACATGCACCAGGATATCGGCCTCTCTGACCTCATCCAAGGTGGATTTGAAACTCTCGATAAGCTGGGTGGGGAGTTTACGTATGAACCCTACCGTATCACTGAGCAGGCAAGGCACATTGTGTAAGGTGATCTTGCGCACGGTGGTGTCCAAGGTGGCAAAGAGCTTATTTTCTGCAAAAACATCGCTTTTGCTCAGCAGGTTCATCAGGGTGCTTTTACCCACATTGGTATAGCCGACCAGCGCTACGCGCACGAGAGCTCCGCGATTTCCACGCTGAGTGGCCATCTGCTTATCGATCTTCTCAATCTCCTTCTTGAGCTTGGCGATCTTCTGTTGGATGGCCCGTCTATCGCTCTCTATCTGGGTCTCCCCAGGTCCGCGCATCCCTACCCCTCCTTTCTGCCGACTGAGGTGTGTCCACATACGCGTCAGGCGTGGAAGGAGATACTCGTATTGTGCAAGTTCGACCTGTGTCTTGGCATGAGCGGTACGCGCTCGCGAGGCGAAGATGTCCAGGATGAGATTGCTCCTGTCCAGGATCTTGACCTTGAGCTCCTGCTCGATATTCCGGATCTGTGTGGCGCTCAGGTCATCATCGAAGATGACCATGTCGATCTCGTTCTCTTTGACATATTCCTTGATCTCCTGCAGCTTTCCAGAACCGATGAAGGTGGCCGGATTGTGCTGTTTGAGGCGCTGTACAAATCGTTTCTCGGTGAGACAGCCGGCCGTCTCGGCAAGAAAAGCCAATTCATCGAGATACTCTTTGACCTGCTCATCATCCTGCTGATCATTGATGACTCCTACCAATACGCAGGTCTCTTGAATGAGATCGGTCGAGATGGGATCGGGTTTCATTGACGTTCTCCTTTTCTATACCGTTTACCATCAAAAGGCAGGCCTAAGAGATCCCCCAGATGATCGTCCCGTTTGTCAAAGACATCCAGGCCGTATTGGATCCGATCCTTCTCCAGTTCGGAGTAGGTACCGAATATGCGGTCCCAGAAGGGGAAGATGTTTCCATAGTTGGTATCGGTGTATGGCAATTCAGCATGATGATGCACTCGATGCATCCCTGGGGTGATGAGCACCCATCGCATGCTCTTCTCCAGCCAGGCGGGTAGTTCCAGATTGGAATGATTGAATTGAGAAAGGAAGACGCTCAGACTCTGGTAGACCATCACCATCCACATAGGCGCTCCCGCCACCATGACTGCCACTAGCGTGAACACTGCCCGGAACACACTTTCTCCCGGATGGTGTCTCAGTGCAGAAGTGCTATCCACCTGCTCATCACTGTGATGGATGACATGGAATTTCCACATCCAGTGCACCTTGTGCTCCATCCAGTGGATCAAATAGGCCCCTACGAGGTCAAGGATCATGAATCCGATGATGAGCTGAGCCCAGAAGGGCAGTTCGATCAGGTGCAGAACTCCCCATCCTTCAGCCACGAATAGATCGCTGGTCTTGACGATCAGCACCGCAAAAGCAAAATTGACAATGGCCGTAGTGAAAGTGAAGAAGAGATTGAGCCCGGCATGCTTCCACTTGTTGTAGGTGAAACGCACAATGGGGAGCAGCCCTTCCAGCATCCAGAAGAACATCAGCCCAGAGACCAAAATGACCGTCCGGTGAGAAGAAGGAATGTCTGAGAAATATGCGATCAGATCCTCCAAATCAGAACCAACCGTAGTGCGCCATGCCTTCCCTGAAGGGCCAGGGGATAGAGATGAGAATAATGATCAAAGCAATACCATAGAGGACCTTGACCGCCTTGAACTTGGCTGCATCGCTGGTCGCACGTTTTATTCGTCCATAGCCCATGGTGATCAACAGGATGGCGATGACCATACCCAGCGGATGTTCCAAGGAACGGAATCGCAACAGCGCATTACCCATCTCACCCAATTGACCTTGATAGCCCCGCATGAAATACAAACTGAATCCCAAAAGCAATTGCACGTGGGAGATGATCATGATGAAAAGAGCCATCTTCCTATCTTTCTCAAAGAATCGTTTGGCAGAACCGATGACCGATTTGGTCACTAGTA
>JABDLZ010000035.1 GCA_013001705.1 Flavobacteriales bacterium | reverse complement strand
CCTTCAATCAATTGCTGTTAAATGCTGTTAAATTCCTTGGAATCATATGTTTAATAACCTACTTTCACTACTCAAATCTCGACCAATGACCTGGTATAAAGCCATTGCACTTTTGTTCGTTTCTGTGATGTTCTCACTGTCGGCCAAGGCTACCAAGGACATTTATCCTGAGCCCTGCCTGAATAAAAAGGACACGCTCAAGGTAGAAACACAGATCAAATTCAATCCGCTCATGCTCTTCAGTCTGCCCAAGGCCATCGATCCGGTGGACCATAAAGGAACCACTGAAGAGAAGAAGAAGGATGAGCACATAGGAGCCATTTGATCATTCAGTTCAGGCCTCGTTCCTTCTTGATCTGTTCGTAGGCTTCCTGTATCTTCTTGAATTTCTCTTCGGCCCCTTGCCTTACTTCATCTCCTAGACTCGCCACCTTATCCGGGTGAAAGCGTTTGGCCATTCGTCTATAGGCTTGCTTTAATTCGTCATTGCTTACCGAAGGGTCTATCTCCAATATCTTATAGGCGCTATTCACCTCCTGGTAGAACATGTTCTTGATGCTCTCTTGGTCGGCTCGAGGTATGCGCATATAACTGGCAATAGTGCTTATCAGATCCACTTCTGCGCTGTGTACATGTCCATCGGCCTTGGCAATTCCGTAGAGATAGTGCAGCAACTGTAGGCGCATAGGCATGGCCATGTATTGTGCGATCTGTTGACTCACCTCCCGCACCGGGATGTCCTTCTTCAGGATATCGCGTAGCATACGGATATACTCGGTCGATGCCCGTTTGCCGAATTGCTGGTCCAAGAAAGACTTGACATAGGTCAACTCGGATTTCATGGTACGTCCATCGGCTTTCATCACTGCGGCCGAGAGAATGACCAGACTGATATTGAAGTCCCCTTGTCGGGTCTGAGGGCGACCGGTGGAATGGGTATAGGGAGCCTGTTCCACCATCCCGGGTTCTGCCCTATCGAATATGGAGCCCAACGCGAAGCCCAAGAAAGCTCCGATCGGACCTCCAAAGGCCCAACCTACTGCTCCACCTATCCATTTACCGAATGCCATTCTTTTGATTCAAGATTCCAGAGTGTTGATTCCAGACATTTGATTCCAGATTCCAAATAGCTGATTCAAGAGACACGTGCTCTTGAATCTTGATTCTTGAATTTGGAATCAATTCTACCACGATCCTCCTGCGCCTCCACCGCCAAATCCGCCTCCTCCGAAGCCACCGAATCCTCCTCCACCTCCGAATCCTCCTCCACCGAAGCCACCGAATCCACCTCCTGTACGGAAGGGGCCACTGCCGCGACCGAAATCATCGAATCGGCCGGTATGGCCGTGCTGGTTCATCAACATCCAAAAGGCCGTCCAATAGGCTAGATCATTGACTGCAGCATAGCGCAGCACTCTGCGGTGATAGGAGAATATCACCAGGAAAAGGATGAGGAATACGGACAGAAGGAAATAGTAGGCTTCCTTGGGCATCTCCCCCTTGACCATGGCCACTTGCTCGTTGTACTCCCCTATGGCCAGGTCCATGATGACATCGGTACCGGCCTCCAATCCCTGCATATACTGGTTCTGCTTGAAATAAGGGATCATGACCTGATCGGTGATGCGGTTGGCGTATACATCGGGGATGGCTCCTTCCAGGCCATAGCCCGTAGCGATATGGATATGCCCTTTGCTTCTTCCCACTTTGGGTTTGAGCATCACCACCACTCCATTGTCCTTATCGGCTCTTCCTATTCCCCAACTGTGTCCTAAGCGTGTCGCATATTCCCAAGGCTCGTAACCACACAAGGTATCCGGGACTATGACCAGGATCTGATTGGAGGTCTCCCGATAGAAGTCCACGAGTTTCTTATTCAGTTGCCCCTCTTGTGCGTCAGGCAAGAAATTCGCCAAATCATAGACCAAGAAGCTGTCCTGTGTCTGTAGATCAGGGGTAGCAGGTAGACAATCCTGCGCATGGACCGACCCTATCCAGAGGAGAAATAAGGCGACTATCGTTCTCCTCATAACTTCCCCATGGATATGGTGTCATCCAATTCATTTCTGTCATCTGCCTGTCTGGGAAATGCCTCTGAGAGGGACTTGCCCACTTTGAGTATCGCCTGAATCAGTCCGTCCTTGGGATGACCTGAGCGGAGATGCTGCTCCAGATCCTTGCAGAGTTCTTCCCAGAAATCTTGACCAACGCGTTGATGGATGCCGATATCCCCTATCACTGCGAAGCGATGATCGCACACGGCCAGATAGAAGAGCACGCCATTGCGCTCTGCTGTCTCATGCATATGCAATTGCTCGAAGATGAAGGCGGCTCTATCGTGCGGTCGATGATCGCAATGGTCTTCTAGATGTACGCGTATCTCCCCTGAGGTCAATAGCTCGGCCTGTTGAATGGCCGATTCTATCTCTGCGCGTTCATCCGGAGTGAAGAATGTGGGATACTTGGCCAAGTGCTCGATCAGAATTTCACCTCTGGGGCCGTATTTGCACCTTCGGTGGATTCGAAATACTCCCGCTGCTCAAAGCCGAACATGCCGGCAATCAGATTATTGGGGAATTTCCGGACCAGCTTATTGTAGGATTGAACCGTGTCATTAAATCGACTACGTGCTGTAGAGATCCGGTTCTCAGTGCCTTCCAGTTGCGCCTGCAGATCGCTGAAGAGCTGACTGGACTTCAATTCGGGATAGTTCTCCGTATAACCGAAGAATCCTCGCATGGCCCCACTCAATCTCCCTTGAGTCTGTTGGATGGCTGCAATATCAGGCCCTCCATCGGGACCGGTACTCTGCATGGCCGCCATGGCTGCAGCACGAGCCTCGGTCACCTGTACGAGAATTCGCTCCTCGGTCTGTGCATAGCCCTTGACGGTCTCTACCAGATTACCGATCAGATCGTGTCTACGCTGGTATTGATCCTCTACTTGGGACCAGGCACCGTTGACGGTCTCATCGAGTTCGACCATGTTGTTATATGGGCCTTTCAGAGCGAAGAAGGCCAGCCCTCCAAAGACCAATAGGACCAGGAGTGTGATGAATAAACCTCTCATTTCAATTGTAGATTTTGCGTTTGATGTTCAACGAAAGTAATGGACTTGTCATTTGATCAAGTCCAGACTCCGTTTGATGAATCCGGTCAGTCGTTCCCCTTTGAGCATTCCTTGACTGAGCATGGCCAGATCGAGGGCCTGCTCGGTAAGGGCCTTCTTCTTATCCTCTTTCTTTGCCTCAGCTATCTGTGCGATGAGCGGATGATTGGTATTGACCACCAGATTATACATCTCTGGAAAGGCTCCCATCATCATGCCGCCTCCACCGCTCATCTGCTGCTCCTTCATCCTACGCATGAACTCGCTCTGTGTGATGAGCATGGGCGCATCGCTCTCGCTCATAGGGTTGAGCTCTACTTGATACTTCTGCTTGTCAACCAATTCTTCTACAAAAGGCTTGAGCGCTTCTTCCTGCTCCTTGCTCAGCTTGCTCGGTAGATCCTCTCCCTTATCGATGAGCTTATCGATGGTATCGGCATCCACACGGGTGAAGCTGACATCACTGAACTTCTGCTCCAGTTTCATGAGCATATGACTGGTCAATGGACTATCCATGACGAGTACCTGATAGCCCCGCTCCTTGGCCTGACTGATGAAGGCATGGTGCTCTTCAGCATCATGTGTGTAGAGCAATACGGTCTTGTCGTCCTTATTCTTCTGAAGGGCCTCCACCTTCTCGGTATATTCCTCCACGGTGTAGTGCTTGCCTTCTGTATCCTTCAGCAGATATGCATTGTACATCTTGTCAGCAAACTTCTCTTGGGTGAGCATACCGTACTCGATGAATACCTTGATATCCTCCCACTTCTGCTCGAAGTCCTCGCGGTCGTTCTTGAACATCTTCTCCAGCTGATCGGCCACCTTCTTCTGGATGTACTTAGAGATCTTCTGCACATTGTGATCGCTCTGTAGGTAGCTACGCGATACGTTGAGCGGAATGTCCGGAGAATCGATCACCCCGTGGAGCAGGGTCAGGAATTCCGGGACGATGTTCTCCACATTATCGGTGATGAAGACCTGATTGGAGTAGAGATTGATCTTGTTCTTCTGGATCTCTACCTGATTCTTCAGTTTAGGGAAATAGAGTATCCCGGTCAGGTTGAATGGGTAATCCACATTGAGGTGGATATGGAAGATAGGCTCTTCGAAGTTCATCGGATAGAGCTCGCGGTAGAAGGCCGTATAGTCTTCCTGCTTGAGGTCTGAAGGTGCCTTGGTCCAGGCCGGAGTGGTGTTGTTGATGATGTTGTCCACCTCCACGCTCTTCCACTTGGTCTTGCCTTCATCGTCTGTACCGTCCTCCACGCTCTCGGTCTTCTTGCCGAACTTGATCTCTACCGGCAAGAACTTGCAGTACTTATCGAGGATACCTTGGATGCGGTTCCTCTCTAGGAATTCCTTGCTGTCTTCTGCGATGTGCAGGATGACATCGGTCCCTTTGGTCTTCTTACTGGTCTCTTCCAGTGTATAGTTGGGACTTCCATCACAGGTCCAGTGTACGGGAGTGCTGTTGGGCTTCTGAGATCGGGTGATGATCTCCACCTTATCAGCCACCATGAATGCCGAGTAGAAACCCAGTCCGAAATGCCCGATGATGGCCTCGGTCTTGTCCTTGTATTTATTGACGAATTCCTCGGCCCCGCTGAAGGCGATCTGATTGATATACTTCTCTACTTCTTCTCCGGTCATCCCGATCCCATTGTCCCGCACGGTGATGGTTCCGTCCTTCTCATCAAGGA
>JABDLZ010000034.1 GCA_013001705.1 Flavobacteriales bacterium | reverse complement strand
TGCAAGACATCTTGACCCTATCTCTTATGGCATAGCTCAGCATTGATTCAGCTTTGCTATAGCTGACCGATATTGATATGTAATTTGAAGTTATACAGCTCTATCTGGGCTATACTTGTCCCGCTTTAAGAAATCAACAGCACCATGAAGAAATTCCTATCCATCTGTATATACTTCACTTTCCCATTCATACTGAGTGCTCAAGAAGTGAGTTTCACCGATGCCTCTGACCTGCTACCATCCGCCACCGTGAGTGACCATGCCATAGGTGTGGTGGATATGAACGGTGACGGCAAGGATGATATTATCCGCATGCAATCCTCTGGCAGCCCAGGAAATGCTGAGCAGACAGTGTATGTCGCTATTCAACAGGCTCCCGGTCTGGATTTCGTTTCACAGACATTGGGTACAATGGACGTATCCGGTACCGGCTCTGCAGATGCATGGGGGCTGTGTGTCTCTGATGTGGATGAGAACGGTCAGAACGACTTGATCACGGGAGGATTCTACAATGGAGTCTACATCTTCAAAGCTGATGAGGATGCAACGAACTACACGGCCGATATTGAATTGGACGGAGATATCTACGTACAAGGAATGAGCGCCTTGGACATCGATAACGATGGTGAGATAGACATCTTCATCTGTGATGACAACGATATCAGCCAGATCTTGACCAATGATGGCTCGGGCAACCTATCTGAAACAGCTAGCGGCCTTGTACCTGAGACTGATGACCCCTCAGACAACTCAGGGAATTATGGCTCAGTATTCATGGATGTGGATAATAACGGATACTGCGACCTCTATCTGGCCAAGTGCAGACAAGGAGTTACAGACAACACCGACCCTCGCAGGATCAATCAACTATTCTTGAACAACGGTGATGGCACCTGGACCAGTGATGGAGTAGCGCGAGGAGTAGATATCGGAGCTCAGTCCTGGTCGGCTGATTTTGGAGATTATGATAATGACGGTGACTTGGATCTATTTGTAGGGAACCACGATGACTTCAGTGATTTCTTGGTCAATGATGGAAATGGCTTCTTCACAGAAATGACCTCTGAAGCCGACTTGGAATCCAATTTCCCATTTCTCGTGATACAAAGCACTTGGATGGATTTCAACAACGATGGATTCATCGATCTACTTGCGATGGGTAATGGAAGTCACACCTTAGCTCTCAACAACGGTGATGGGACATTCGAGACCTACGATGACCTTTTCGGTGACTATCCGGTCAATAGCTATGCATTGGGAGACTTGAATAATGACGGATTCATCGACCTATACATCACTGCCAACGGATACGGTGGCTGGGGGAATGAGATGTGGGAGGACCGTATGTTCCTTAACAATGGCAACACCAACAACTGGTTCAAAGTATCGCTGACCGGAGTTGAGAGCAATATCAACGGAATCGGTGCACGTGTGAGCATCTATGGACCCTGGGGAGTGCAGATACGTGATGTGAAGGCGGGAGAGAGTTATGGTATCCAGAACAGTCTGATACAGCATTTCGGTCTGGGGTCCAATGAGACCATCGATCAGGTAAGTGTGAGCTGGCCGAGCGGTGAGGTGGACAATTTCTTTGATGTGGCAGTGAATCAGCAAATGGAGATCACGGAAGGCACCGGTGTTGTATCGGTAGACGAGCTCGGTCTGGAGGCTGGCCTTCAGGTGTTCCCGAATCCGACCACCGAGCTGATCCAGATCCAGATCGATGATTTCAACGTGTTGAAATCGAACTCATTGACTTTCGAGCTGTTCGATATCGATGGAAGATTTGTTCTGAATAAGAACCTACAAGAAGCTCTGAATACTTTGGATGTGACCGATCTAGCGAGTGGCGTTTATACCTATAGACTAAGCGCACAAGGTCGAGTGCTCCTCTCGGATGAGATCATCAAGCATTGATCGAAGACCGATTCAAGATCTTGAGACCCTTCCATGAGTGGTAGGGTCTTTTTATTTCTTGATGAATCGCTGAGGACGCGATCCTTCCATACGAAGTAGATAGAGGCCAGCAGGCAGATAACGAACATCGATCATGTCAGCATTCCCTCTGTCTATTATCCTACCCTCAGAATTGAGGATCTCGAAGTTCTGTGGTCTACCTATGTACAGGAATTCTTCAGCAGGATTAGGATAGATGAGAGGTCCTTGCTGGAGCTCAGGTAGACCATTCACACAATTCCCATAGCCAGGACTAGGCGCATCGAAAGTGGTCCAAAGATCCTCACCGTCACAGAATCTTCCAAAGGATCTGTCCGTCACGATAGGTCCGAAATCAATGGCATCCAATAGGCTTGCATCCGGAGCACTGAGCAAGATATCCTCGCCAGCAGCACTCAGTTTGAAATTGACATGTAGGGGACCTTGCTCTCCTTCTTCATCCGCCCAGATGAGCTTGAAGCCGAATGGTCCGATGATGGTCTCATCTGTGCCCACCGCTAGTCGATCCTTGGTCGGATTCAATGGGTCATCACTCACATAGTACCCCGCAAGATCCACTTGGAAATCATTCGGATTGTAGATCTCGAACCAATCATCGAATCCACCATTCGCATCCTGTACGGTACTCGTATTGTCCGATTGCAATTCATTGATCACCAGTGCAGGACTGACGTAATCATCATCCGTAATGATGATCTCGATCTCGTCATTGAGTCCGATCTGACAGTTGCTCACAGCGGAGATTCCCAAGCGGAAGTACTCTACCCCTTCTATATCCGAGTCATTGACCAACGGAAAAGCAATGACCTCTAGACCATCTGAGTTGGCAGGAAGGGTCACTGTGGAGATCGTATTGGAGCCATGGTCTTCGGGAGATGTTGCGGTTCCGACAATATATTCGACTTCCACTACTGATTGGTTGGAATTCGACCCGGAGATGTAGAATTCTATCTCGATGACACCGTCCACCTCGTTCACCTCAATATCCACATTGCTCAACTGCACCACGGGAAGGAATTCTCCCGGAAGAGTGCCTGGAGTAGCCGAAAGTGGAAGTCCATTGATGAAGCCGAGGCCATTGTCAGAGGCGATCCAATTGCTACCGATACTATTCTCCAGGTCAGGGTCTATCAGTTCGATACTCGGGCCGAATCCATCCCCTGCACTGGGCCAAGGCACATTGTCATCATAGGTCAAAGAATCCAGGATGACCCCATCCACATTGACCAACTGAATGAACTCGCTATTATCACTGAGCTGCCCTCCATAGTCCTCAAAGGACAGTGCATAGAAGGCTTCGGCAGCCAGAGCATTGCGTGCTACCAGGTAGAATCCACCCGATGGTACGGTGACCGATGCCAATGTGTGATTCACCGCTCCTTCGAGTCTGAATCCACCTACGATGGCTTCCGTGCTTCCGTGGTTGTATATCTCGATGAACTCCAGAGTGTCCTCCACGGAAGGGTCGTTGTACATCAACTCGGTGATGACCAATTCAGGGGTGGTCGGATTCCAGTAGAACGGAAAGCTGTACGTGCCTTGCATGGCGTTCCCTGCAGCATCCTGCACTCCGAATACGATCAGCTGATAGGCTTCGCCCAGTTCGAAATCTGAAGAGTAATCCAATATGACCGTCTGCTGATCGGCCTGCAGGGTCACCTGATCCAGATTCGGCACACCGGAATAAAGGAAAGTCTGTTCGGCATTGGAACCCAAGGTCTCATTGAAGACTACTTGCAAGGTATTGGCATCGATCACTTCGGCAGAATAGACCGTTGGGGGAATCACATCCCCTTCGCTCTCTTTGATTCGTATGTCATCTATTACGATGACCTCATCGGCACCGTCCATTTTCAATAGCGCCCGTATCTGAAGTGAAGACCCTGTGCCTGCGATGGACATGATATAGTCCGTCATGGCATTTCCGATGGCCACTTCTCCCAATTCTCCTCCATCGCCATCCATATCCATATCCTGATACAGAGTAGATATTGCGCTTCCTCCTGCACGGCTATTGAACTGGCCAATAGTCTGCCATCCCGATCCATCTATATTGGCTTGGAAATCCAGATAATCCCCGTTGTCCTGAGACCGGTCATCGTAGGCTTCATCATCGGAATTACACGACAGTGTGACCACTAGTTCTAGGTCATTCTGCCCGGAGATATCTATAGGATCCAGTGTCAGGGTAATGACCCCATCCTCTGGTGCGACCCCTAGTTCACCATCTGTATCCTCAGCACCAATGACAAAGATGCCTTCTTGACCGAAGAGCGTATAGCCGAGTTCGTCAAAGGCGACTGCACTATCCCTTTTGCAATAGTCATCATTGCCATCGTCATAGATATGACTCAGGCTCCAACCCGTGGTGGATTCAAAGGATTCTTGAAAGAATACCTGGGCCTGCGATGACAGGCCGAAGACTAGAAAGAGAGAAAGGAAATACCTCATATGGTGCAATAATGGCTCAAATGTATCTATACCCAGCATCTGATGAAAAAGTGTACCCTCCGGTAGGAAACATGTCTGATGAAATCCTAAATACCTGTATTTCAGCTATTTGAACACATTCAGCGGACAAACTGTATTGCATATAATTCCCTTTATCAACACAATATTTGGATAATTAGGCACATTGATATCCTTGAGTAACAAGGTGTTCGGATACATTCGTAAGCGAAGCCGAGAAGATATATGCAATCTCTAGGCAGCGATCTTTCCTTAAGACTTTCCCCTCGGAGGCCCACTCTCTATACTCCTTTCTACCTCTACTGAAATTGGGTCCTCGGGGGGTTTTTTATGAGTCACCTCCCTTATCCAATCGAGCTATCAGGCCTTCTAGGTCCATCGTTTCTTGAGATCCATCTGCCATGGATTTCACTGTGATGGTATTTGAGTTCATTTCTTCTGACCCGACCAGACAGACATACGGAATTCCTTTGTCGTCAGCATATTTCATCTGCTTCTTCATCTTGGCCGCACTCGGATAGAGTTCAGATGAAATTCCTTTGCCACGCAAATCCCTGAGTAGGCCCATACAATGAGTAGCCTCTGCCTCACCGAAGTTGACGAACATCACCTGAGTAGTAAATCCCAAAGCCTCAGGCCAAGCTGCGGTAGCTTCGAGTACATCATAGATACGATCCGCTCCGAAGGAGACTCCGATTCCCGACATGTCCGATAGACCGAAAGTACCTGTGAGGTCATCGTATCGACCTCCTCCACATATGCTGCCTATCGCGTGATCATCTGTGGTCACTTCGAATATGGCTCCAGTGTAGTAATCCAGACCTCTGGCCAGAGTGAGATTCAAGCGAAGTTCGGCATGAAGTGGACCTGATCGCTCGACCATCTGCATGACCTCAGCGAGCTCTTTCACCCCTTGACTACCAATCTCGCTGCTCTTCAAATCATCTTCCAGCGCACCTATCTCGATGGAGTCCTTGAAAAAATTCCCCAGCACCTCTACGCTTTCTGCGCTTATCCCTCTTTCTGCCCATTCCTGCTCTACCCGCTCCAGACCTATCTTATCTAACTTGTCCAAGACTATGGCCATGTCGGAGAATGAGTCGGCACATCCAGCTACCTCGGCTATTCCTGTGAGGACCTTTCTATTGTTCAAATGGATGGTCACTTGATTCAGCCCGAGTGAAGCAAGCGCCTCATCGAATATCAGTATGAACTCCACCTCGTGCAGCAGGCTATTGCTGCCCACCACATCTGCATCGCATTGATAGAATTCCTGATATCTGCCTTTTTGTGGTCGATCGGCACGCCATACGGGTTGGATCTGATATCTCTTGAATGGGAAGGTCAATTCACTTCTGTGTTGCGAGACGAATCGGGCGAATGGTACGGTGAGGTCATACCTCAGTGCCCGCTTGGAAATCTGTGAGGCGAGTTCTGTAGAAGAAGCGTTCCTATCTACATCGGCCATGAAATCCCCGTTATTCAAAAGCCTGAATATCAGACGATCACCTTCTTCCCCGTACTTTCCCATCAGCGTCTCACTCCGCTCCATTGCGGGGGTCTCTATGGGTTGAAACCCGAACTTCCGATAGACATGGGCAATCGTGTCGAAGATGAATTCGCGCTTGGCTATCTGATGCGGGAGAAAATCCCGAGTGCCTTTGAGGAGGGCTGGTCTCACCATGCTTGTTCCAGATTTGGAAGCACAAAGCTATCCTTTTCATCATGGATAGAAACCGTGTCCCATACCGAAGTATGACGTTATGGAATGTGGGGGCACTTCATACCTTTGACCGCTGTTCAAGAATACTTGCTACGACCTATCCACCATATCGTCTTCTTGATCGCTCTACTCGGCTCTGTGCAGTTCTCTGCTCAAGAAAGGGTCGGGCTGGTGCTCAGCGGTGGTGGGGCGAGTGGACTGGCACACATCGGAGTGATCCAAGCACTCGAGGAGAACGACATCCCTATCGACTATATAGCAGGGAGTTCCATGGGGGCCATCATCGGAGGCCTGTACGCTGCTGGAATGACCACAGATGAAATGAAGGAGTACTTCACCTCCGATGAATTCATGAATAGCATCACCGGCAAACTGGATGAGCAGTACACCTACTATTTCAAGAAAGAGAGCCCGGATGCCTCTATGGTGAACATGAAGATAGACCCAGACACGGTGCTTCTTCGCACCATTCCTTCCTATGTGGTCTCTCCGGTACAGGTGGATATGCGCATGCTCGAGTCTGTTTCTAAAAGCATCGCAATTGCTGATTACGATTTTGATGAGCTCATGATCCCATTCCGTTGTGTCGCTGCAGACATCGTCAAGAAAGAGCAGGTCGTATTCAGCGAAGGAGAATTGCACAAGGCATTGAGAGCGAGCAGCACCTTCCCTTTTTATTTCAAACCCCTTTCGTTGGATGGCCGGTTGCTCTTCGATGGTGGTCTGTATAACAACTTCCCTCTGGATGTCATGTATGAGGAGTTCATGCCAGATGTGATCATCGGTAGCAGTGTATCGCTGGAGACTCCCCCACCGGATGTGGATGACCTTTTCTCCCAGATCGAGAATATGATCGTCAATCGCGGCAGTGAGATACTACCCTGTGCTGAAGGGATCATCATCCGGCCCAATACAGGTGTGAGCACATTGGATTTCCGATCAGCGGAGAAAGCCATTCTCCAGGGCTATGAAGAGACCAAGACCCTCATGGATAGCATCACCGGGATTGTGGATCGGAGGTATGAGAAACACGATCGGGATCTTGATAGGGAGATCTTTACCGGAGAGGCAGAAGAATATCGTCTGGGTGAAGTGAAGATGGAGGGGATCTCCGAACCCACAGAAAGGTACTTCCGGAAAGTGCTTCGATTGGATTCAGAGCATCGCCCTGTGACCTTAGAGGAGATGAAGCCTCTCTACTACCGGATATTCGGAGATGACAAGATCAACTATGTCTACCCTTCTATTCGATTCAATAAGGATACCGAGCGATATGACCTCACATTGAACATCGAGAAGGAGAAACGGCTGTTCATCGATTTCGGAGGGAACTTCTCCTCTAGACCTGTGAACACGGGATTCGTGGGTCTGCGCTATAATCTCCTTGGCTCCACTCCCAAGACCTTCTATGCCAATTCCTATTTCGGGAAATTCTATAATTCGCTGCTCGGGCGAGGGCGGATCGATCTACCAGGCCGCAATCCCTATTTCCTCTCTGTGACCGGAGTGCTGTCTCAGTGGGACTACTTCGAGAGCTTCGCCACCTTCTTCCAGGAGACGCGACCTTCTTTCATCCTGGAGAATGAGCGAACACTATCGCTGGAGATAGGCAGACCGCTGAGCAATCGATCAAAACTCATAGCTGATGTTACCTATAGCTATGACGAGGATCAGTACTACCAGACCAGCGATTTCACCAATGTGGATACGGCCGATGTGACCCTATTCGAATATATCACGGCAGGTCTCACGTACGAACGAAATACCCTCAACAGGAAACTATATCCCAATGAAGGGACGCACTTCTATCTGAAAGCGAGTTATATCGATGGGCGTGAGGTCACCACACCCGGTTCTACAGGTATCTTCTCTGAGAGGATACGCAAGGAGCATGACTGGTATATGGTGAGGTTGAGCTATGAGAACTATTTCAAGACGATAGGCAAATTGGATATCGGACTACAGATGGATGGGGTATACAGCACCCAGGATTTCTTTGCCAATCAGAAGGCGACCCTTCTCAACGCACCCTATTTCCAGCCTATCCCAGAGAGCAGGACCTTGTTCCAAGACGAGTTCAGAGCGCATGTTTTTGCCGCAGCCGGTGTCAAATTGGTCTATGAACTCACCGGTTCGATAGACCTCCGATTAGAGAACTACATCTTCCAACCGCAGAATGAGATACAAGCAGATGAGGATCTGGCTCCCCGTTATTCCGATGATTTCTTGAAACGATTCTATATCGGTTCGGGAAGTGCCGTGTTCCACAGTCCGGTAGGCCCGGTGAGTTTCAGTGTCAACTATTACGACCAGCGTGAGGAACCCTGGTCGTGGATCCTCAATTTCGGTTACTTGATCTTCAATCCGCGCCCCTTGGATTAGCCGTGCATAGTCTCTTTCTTGCCGTATTTCTCCATGAGTCCGGCCTCGTACTCCAAGAATTCATTCCACAGCACATCCGTCTTCTCACGCCCGCCATATTTCCGCGCAAAACCGAGGAACACCGTATAGTGATTGGCCTCGGAGATCATAAGCTCCCGATAGAATTCACATAGATCTTCATCCTCTAGGCGCTCTGACAACATGCGGAAGCGCTCGCAACTGCGGGCTTCGATCATGGCCGAGAAGAGTAGATTGGCCACGAGCTGTTCTTGAGGTGTACCGCCCTGCTTGATGAATCTGGATAGATCCCTGACATATTCATCCTTACGCTCGGCTCCTAGTGTGAATCCTCTTTCTTGGATCTTCTGATGGACCATCTGAAAATGCTCTATCTCCTCCTGAGCAATGATCGTAAGCTCGTTGACCAGATCGGTCTTGCCGGGATTCTTGACAATGATGCTTATCGCATTGGTGGCCGCCTTCTGCTCACACCACGCGTGATCTGTGAGGATTTCAGCGATATTTCCTTGTACCAATTCGGCCCATCTCGGGTCTGTGGGCATTTGAAGTCCTAGCATGATTCTACAGTAATTGAACATCAAAGTTAGGTTCTAGGGTGGACGCCATTGGTCTTGGATTGTCATATTTCTGTAACATTGGAAAATCAATGGGCTTAGAGAACCATTATAGTAATTGGCCCACTTGGCGCAAGAAGGTCCGCAAGATCATCTTCGAGGCGGACACTCCACTAGGTAAACATTTCGATGTCATCCTATTCTGGTTGATCATCATTTCGGTGATCACGGTCATGCTGGAGAGTGTTTCCGATCTTCAGACCAGGTTCGGAACTGTTTTTACGGTCATAGAATGGATCGTGACCATTTTCTTCACCATCGAGTATATCGCTCGTATCATCAGTGTAGAGCATCCGCGCAAGTACATCTTCTCCTTTTTTGGGATGGTGGATCTGTTGAGCACCTTGCCTACATATCTAGCTGTATTCCTTGGTGGAGCACAATCCTTGATGGTCATACGTACATTGAGGCTATTGCGGATATTCCGTGTTCTCAAACTGGTCAAATTCCTCAAAGAGGCCAGCCTGCTGGCCAGGTCCCTGCAAGCGAGCCGTCATAAGATCTTCGTGTTCTTCGTGACTGTGGTGAGTCTGGTCATGATCATGGGTACGATCATGTATCTATTGGAGCCACCAGAATCCGGCTTCACTAGTATTCCTCAAAGTATCTACTGGTCCATTGTGACATTGACGACAGTGGGCTATGGAGACATTGCACCTACCACCGTTTTGGGAAAGATTTTCGCATCGGTGATCATGATCCTGGGATATTCCATCATTGCTGTTCCTACCGGTATTGTCAGTGCTGAGATGGCCAATGAATCCCGTAGGTTGCAGCGCAGCAATACCAAAGCCTGCCCGGGCTGCTCACTGGAAGGTCATG
Source organism: Flavobacteriales bacterium (assembly GCA_013001705.1). Classification (NCBI taxonomy): domain Bacteria; kingdom Pseudomonadati; phylum Bacteroidota; class Flavobacteriia; order Flavobacteriales; species Flavobacteriales bacterium. The sequence goes on along the minus strand of JABDLZ010000034.1, from coordinate 10,236 downwards.
ATGATGACGCCAAGTTCTGCAAGTACTGCGGACATGACATCTGATGAGCTAGCGCCTTTTGCGTAGCTTTTTCTTGGATTTTTTCTTCCTCTCGTGAAAGGCTCCTTTATAGTCAGGGTTCAATTTCTGCTTTTGACGATCCAGCTCTCTAGCAAGCTCCTTTTTCTCACCGGGTAAGAATTCTTCTTCTTGGAAGTCATCCGGTAATGGGATTCTCTCGATCCGTCCTCCTATGAGTTCTTCGATCTGATTCACGAAATAGACCTCACTTGGATCCATCAGACTGATGGCCTCCCCTTGATTCAATGCTCGTCCCGTGCGACCTATCCGATGGGTATAATCCTCGCGCATCCGTGGAATGTCGAAGTTGACCACATGACTCACATTGGCCACATCGATTCCTCGCGCACTCACATCTGTGGCTACGAGCACCCGTAAGGTTCCGTCTTGAAAGTCTTTGAAGGCGTTTATACGTGTGTTCTGACCCTTGTTCGAATGAATGACCTTGACCCCACCTTCGACCTTGCGATCCAAGAAGCGGTGCACACGATCTGCTCGATCCTTGGTGCGGCAGAAGACGATCACCCGGTCAAATTCTTCTTTTGCCAACAATCCCTCGAGATACGCCAGTTTGCTTTTGAAATTGGGCAGTTCCACCAGGTATTGATCAATTGTCTCTGCGGGAGTGGCCGATGGAGTGACCTCTACCTTGGTAGGGAATTCCAAGAATTCATGGGACAACTCTTCCACACGTTCATTGAAAGTGGCAGAGAATAGCAGGTTCTGTCGCTTGACCGGAATGACTTCTAGGATACTGCGCAATTGATGCATGAAGCCCATATCCATCATCCGATCGGCCTCATCGAGCACCAGTACCTGTAATTTCTTGAGGATCAAATCACCTTTCAGATAGAAATCCATCAGTCTACCTGGAGTGGCTACAATGATGTCCTGACCGCTACGCAGGTCTTCTCGTTGTTGATGGGTCCCTGATCCTCCATACAGGGCCGCACATCGCAGATCGGTATACTTGGCCAACATCTGCACATGCCTACTGGTCTGAATCACCAATTCCTTGGTGGGTTCTAGAATGACCGCTCTAGGTGCATCGCCTTGAGCAAATTTCAATCGCATGAGCATAGGAAGGACAAAGGCTGCCGTTTTTCCGGTCCCGGTCTGGGCCACTCCGATGAGATCCTGCCCGGATCGCATACGTGGCAAAGCTTGCCATTGGATATCCGTAGGAGGACCATAGCCCATATCATCCATGGCATTGATGAATTGACGGGTCACTCCCAACGCCTCAAAGGATCTTTCATCTGGACTCATCTCCATCAAAGATATACCTTTACCTAGGCCGCAAAAGACCACCACCGACTATGGAGATCACCCGACAGATCCATGATGCCGAGAACAGTCTGAGAGAATTCATCCATACCATCATGTCAACAGAACATGGTGAAGAATGGTACAAGAAGCTTCCTAAGGTCAAGAAGATGATCAAGCGATGGGAAGAGAAGAAGATTCCTGAGACCCATGGCCCCAATGCCATAAAAGGAGAGGAGAAACTCATCCAATATGCCAGCATGGATGATATCCGCACCATCCTCGATAACTATTGGGAGAACGGCTTTCATGAGTTGTTCGAAGACAAGCAGATCCTGGACGTGTATCTACGGATCATCAGCGATTACCGGGATCCTGATAGCAGAAGAAGAGAGCTCTTCGTACATCAGAAACACCTCTTGCTGGGTATTTCAGGTGAGATACGCAATCGCATAGCGACTTGGAGATCCAAATCCGAGATGGGCGGGGTATATGCGCGTATAGAATCGGTCAGGGATAATCTCGGCAATAGTTGGAACCCGGGAGATGTCCGCAAGGTCAAGACCGACCATACCTTACGGGTTGGCGATCAATTGGAGTTCATCATCACTGCAGCCGATCCTGAAGATTCTGAATTACAGTACAAGTGCCATCACACGAAGTGGCAGACCAATAATATCGTGATCATCTCTGTGGATAGGGGTATGGTGGGGCAGAGTTCTGCCTTCCATCTGATGGTCAAAGGGGACCGGAAACATCACGCCTATCCCTTGGGATTCGATGACCGGGTCAGTTTTGAATATGAAGTGATCCCCGCCTGATCAGGTGGGTCGTAAACGGTTCTTATACCATTCTTTGAGTGAAGCTATGGCTTCTGGATCCTCGAGATCGGCCAAGGCCTTTCTTAGTTCTTTCTGGAATTCCCTACGGTCTTCTCCTGCACGTACCAACATCAACTTGTAATACTCCAACATCACTTTCCGCGTTTATCTACCTCTGTGCTGATACGCAGAGTCCTACATAGAGGTTTCATTCCGGCTATAAAAATCCATCATCCATCTGCGTTGGACCCTGATTCATCGATTCTTACACTTTTTTTAGACCGATTACGGAATTCATGGAGATCGGTACGTTTTATGTGTGAGCTTTGAAAAAAATTCATCACTATGAAATTCAATATCCTTATCGTCACTTTGCTCTCATGCACACTGGCATTCACACCGAGCAGCGAGTCATCCAATCTCAAAATCGGTTCTAAAGCACCCAAGACCGACCTGGCCCTGAAAGATGTCTCTGGAAAACAACTCAACCTGGAAAAGATCGCTCAAGACAATGGCCTTCTAGTGATCTTCTCATGCAACACCTGTCCATTCGTCATTGGAAACGGATCCAAGAGCGAAGGATGGGAGAATCGCTACAATGAACTCGCCAAAATGGCCAAAGAACTCCAAGTGGGTTCGGTCCTGGTGAATTCAAACGAAGCTAAACGTACTAAGGGAGACTCTTTTGAGGACATGGTAGAGAGAGCCAAGGAGAAAGCTTTTATCAGCCACTATGTGCTCGATCAAGATCATGTACTTGCCGATGCCTTCGGTGCTAAGACCACCCCACATGTATTCCTATTCAACAGCGATATGGAACTCGTCTACCAAGGCGCGATCGATGACAATGTGGATAGACGCAAAGAGGTGGATGCAGCTTATCTGAAGACTGCCATGACCGCTATGGTCAGAGGCGAGAAAATCAAGGTCCAAGAGACCAAACCCATCGGTTGCAGTATAAAGCGTGTTGCCGCCAAGTAAGCACTTCGCACAAGAAATGAGGAAGACCCAGACCATCGCGTCTGGGTTTTTTCTTTCTTTCTACTATGATTAGACCGATCCTCACTCTGCTGACCCTTTTAATCCTGACCACATCGACCGGCCAAGTAGAGCCTACAGAAGGCGACCTGCGCCTCCGAGAGGCAGATAAGCGCCAATCCCTGATCGAGTCCAGTACTCTCAAAGGAATCTCTTTCGTCTCTGTAGGCCCCACTGTGATGAGTGGACGGGTGGTCGACCTGGCCGTGAATCCAGCAGACCCCACACATTTCTTTGTCGCATATGCTTCTGGAGGTCTATGGGAGACGCGTAACAATGGCCACTCCTTCGAGCCGCTGTTCGATGACCAAGCTGTCATGACCATCGGAGCCATCGGAGTGGATTGGAAGGATACCACTATTTGGGTGGGGACCGGAGAAGTCAATAGTAGCCGATCATCCTATAGTGGTCTGGGGGTATTTCGCAGCTCGGACCATGGCGCATCCTGGCAGCATGTAGGACTAGCTGATTCTCACCATATAGGGAAGATCATCGTACACCCGGAGGATGGCAACAAGGTATGGGTAGCTGCCCTCGGACCCTTGTACTCCGATGGTGGACAAAGAGGTGTCTTTATGTCCTCGGATTCTGGAGAAAAGTGGTCCCACGTGCTGGATCTAGATGTAGGAGCGGTGGATCTTGCTCTTCACCCCGATGACCCGGATAAACTATACGCAGCTCTCTGGGACAGGCATCGTGAAGCATGGGATTTCAGAGGCAACGGACGACTAAGTGGAATCTATGAGAGCGTGGATGGAGGACAGAATTGGTCACACCTTTCTGGTACAGAGAGCGGTTTTCCGCAAGGAGAAACTGTAGGGAGGATAGGCTTGGATGTCACTTCAGCCGATGGCATGACCTATCTCTATGCCACCCACGATAATCAGGACAGAAGACCTTCAGAAGAGGATGATGATTCCGCAGCCTTGGATAGATCTGCTTTTGAGGATATGACCATCGAAGAGTTCATGGCCCTTGACCAAGAGGAGGTAGTAGACTTCTTGAAGGACAATAAATTCCCAGAGAAATACACCTATGAACTCATTCGCCAGCAGATCATCGATGGGGAAATTGCACCTCGAGCACTCTATGACTACCTATCGGATGCCAATACAGACCTTTTTGACACTCCTGTGATCGGTGCTGAAGTCTATCGATACAATTTCGACCAAGGCACTTGGAACCGGACCCATGAAGGATATTTGGATGATCTGGTCTACAGCTACGGATATTATTTCGGGATGATCCATATCCAACCCGGGGATGGAGATTGGGTCTATATCGGAGGAGTTCCGCTTTTGTTCTCCTCTGATGGTGGAGCCACTTGGAAGAACATCAATCCCGAGAATGTACATGCCGATCATCACGCCCTCTGGCTCGACCCAGAGCGACCCGGCCATTTGATCAACGGGAATGACGGTGGGCTCAATATCAGCTATGACAACGGAGCACACTATGTGAATTGCAATTCCCCAGCAGTGGGTCAATTCTATACCGTACAGGTCGATAATGAAGAGGAGTATATCGTGTATGGTGGCCTACAGGACAATGGGGTATGGAAAGGCCCGCATGACTATGAGGCTTCTGCCCAATGGCTGCAGACCGGCAACTATCCCTATGAACAACTGATGGGCGGAGACGGTATGCAGATCGAAGTAGAACCAGGTGCAGATGGTGCCGTTTACACCGGATATCAATTCGGTCACTACTACAGACTACAGTTCCGTGAGAAGCCCCTCTATTTCCACCCTGAACATGATTTGGGTGAGAAACCGCTCCGATGGAATTGGCAGACCCCGATCCATCTCAGTACCCATAACCCGGATATACTGTATATGGGGTCCAATAAGGTACATCGTTCCTTGGATAGAGCTGAGAATTTCGAGACCATCAGTCCCGACCTCACCTATGGTGGAAAGGAAGGAAACGTACCCTTTGGTACCTTGACGAGCATCCATGAGAGCCCGCTTCAATTCGGACTCATCGTGGTAGGAAGTGATGATGGACGGGTACACCTCAGCTCAGATGGAGGTGCAGAATGGATAGATATCGGCCAGGGTCTGGTAGATTCACTTTGGGTCACCCGAGTGTGTGCCTCCCATCACAATAAGGACCGCCTCTATGTCAGTCTGAATGGCTATAGACAGGATCACATGGATGCCTATGTCTACCGCTCAGATGATCAAGGAAAGACCTGGAACAGAATAGGCGAGGATCTTCCAAAAGAGCCGGTCAATGTCATTCTCGAAGACCCTATGGATGAAGACCTCATCTATGTAGGGACCGACCATGGACTCTACACGAGTATGGATGGCGGTAAGAGCTTCCAGGCCATGATGAGTGGACTACCTCATGTGCCGGTGCATGACATGGTCATCCAAAAAAGAGAGAACGACTTGGTGATAGGCACTCATGGTCGCAGCATCTATCGTGCGGATATAGAAAAGCTGCGGGAATTGAAAGGACTGGACAGAGACCTCCACCTCTTTGCACTCGACACCGTCACAGGAGCTGACAGATGGGGGAAAGCCGCCTGGAGCAAATGGTTCGGAGTCAACGAACCCGAGCTGGACATCTTCTTCTATGAGACTTCTACAGAGAACTGCACTCTAGATATTGAAAGCGAGAAAGGGAAGACCCTGAACAGCTTATCTATTCCTGAAGGACAAGGCTTGCAATCTGTGATCTACGACATGAGTATTGCCGATGATGCCGTTGAGGTTCTGACCAAGGAATTGAGGAAAAAGGGTCAAGCTCTTCCAGAACAAGGAGAGAATGGTGTGAATTACCTACCCGCAGGCACATACAGACTGAAACTGAGCTGTGGAACAGAAAGCGCCATGGAGGAGTTGATCATCAAGTGATGATGCCTGTTAGGCTGAATGCCTGATCAAGGAACCATTGGATAGGGTACGATGGACAGGACATCTATCAGCAATCGCCATCAATCGCTTCTGTTGTGTATCATCCAAGGCCCCTTTCAACTCATAACTTACGGTAAATACAGACACAAGGCCCTGATATCCTTCTTCTTCGATCGAATCTGCATTGATCCGTTCGTGATCGACATGGACCTCGGCTGATTCTAAGGGCCAGCCCTTGCGGTCAGCATACATACGCATAGTGATGGTCTTACAGGCTCCAAGGGCCATGCAGAGATACTCGGAAGGACTTGGTCCCAGATCACCTCCCCCGGCATCGATAGGTTCATCCGATATGAGTTCATGGTCCCTCGTTCTCATCTGGGTCTCATAGTGCCCTACGCCAATGGTCGCTACTACGTGCTTCTTGCTCATTTTCCCTGCAATTTAGGTCGGCAAGTTACATTTGTGCTCCTATCTCACTACCGTGGAAGAAAAAGAACTTAGAGCACTGATCGAAAAGGAAATAGAAGCCTTGAGGAATATCCCCATGGACGGGATGCTACAGGCCGCTGTCAATCTCATTCATCGCTCGGTGCATGAAGGGGATGGAACAGTGATCGTTTCTGGCGTAGGAAAGGCGGGTGAAGTCGGGACCAAGATCGCAAACACGCTCTGTTCTACAGGCACTCCGGCCTATTTCCTCAAACCTTTGGAAGCGCAGCATGGCGACCTTGGTCTGGTCAAGAAACAGGATGTACTCCTGTTGATCTCCAATTCTGGAAAGACGCGTGAGATCCTGGAGTTGATCGAGCAAGTGACCAACCTACATGGCGATATGGAAATCATCACCATCACTCGCAATCCGGATTCCCCTCTGGCCGATGCGGGTGATGTTAACTTGCTGACCGGACCCACAGAAGAGATCTGCCCACTCGGCCTCACTCCTACCACTTCCACTACGGTCATGACGGTCATCGGAGATCTACTGGTGGTGGCCTTGATGAAGAGGATCGGATTCACCAAGGATCAATACGGACTCCGACACCACAGCGGATATCTGGGCCAGAAGGCTCGGAAGTAAACGAGAAAAGAGCGCTCTTAAAACAGCTCGAGACACTAGAAAGAAGAAGATTATGAGACCATTCACACTGATTGCCGGACCTTGTCTGATCGAAGATGAAGAGGTAGCACTCCACATAGCCACCTATGTCAAGGAGCTCTGTGCAGAGCTGGATATGGAATATGTCTTCAAGGGCAGCTTCAAAAAGGCCAATCGCACCAGCATTGACAGCAAGATGGGTATCGGTGATGAAGATGCGCTCAAGATACTGGCCCGTGTCGGGAAAGAATTGGATTTGAAGACCCTTACAGATATCCACGAGAGTCACGAAGCCGACTTGGCTGCTGAATATGTGGATGTATTGCAGATTCCAGCTTTCCTCTGCCGTCAGACCGAACTTCTACTGGCAGCAGGAAGGACTGGAAAAGTGGTCAATATCAAAAAGGGACAATTCCTCAGTCCAGAGGCTATGCGATTTCCAAAGGAAAAAGTAGAGAGCACAGGAAACCATCAGGTCTGGTTGACGGAGAGAGGGACCACCTTCGGATATAACGAACTCATAGTGGATGCAACAGCCATTGCCCGTCTCAAAGAGCTACAATCCAAGGTGATCATGGATTGTACACATGCCACCCAGAAACCCAACCGCACCCAAGGCACCACCGGAGGCGACCCTAGCATGATCGGTACCTTGGCTTTGAGTGCCGTAGCCACAGGAGCAGACGGACTATTCATCGAGACCCATCCCGATCCTGCGACTGCAGGAAGCGATAGTGCTACCATGTTACAGATGGATGCGCTGCGTTCTCTACTCATTAAGGTGAATAAAGTGAGGTCTGCGGGTATCTGATCGCGTTCCGAGTACCTATATTAGACGCACGGAGCGAGCTCTCATTCAGTTTGTGAAGTAGAATTTTCGGAACACTACTGATCACCTTGGGCTTAGAAGTCCGAGCTTGATACCATACCGAGAATCGAGTGGAATTCAGACTTGAACAGGTTTTGGTACAGAATACCAGAACCCACAGCGAGTGACCTCCGTATACAGGAGCATACTTTAATAAGGTATTCCATGAAACTACCACTACCACCGAATGAGGGCGAGCGCCTCAATAAGCTCCATTATTACAATATTCTGGATACTTCTCCCGAGGCCGCATTCGATGATATCACGCGAATGGCCTCACAGATATTGGATGTACCCATCGTGTTGGTCAGCTTGGTCGACAAAGACCGTCAGTGGTTCAAATCCAAAGTAGGACTGGATGCTGAGGAGACCCACCGCGATATCTCCTTCTGTCAGTACGCTATCATGGAAGACGAGCTCTTCGAAGTGACCAATGCTATGGAAGACCCTCGATTCGATCAGAATCCATTGGTCACAGAGGATCCCAGTATCCGATTCTATGCTGGAGCACCATTGACTGACGAGGAAGGCTATAGTCTGGGAACCCTGTGTGCGATCGACCGGAAACCCAAGGAACTTTCTGATGAAGAAAAAGAGATTCTTCGCTCTCTCAGTCGCACGGTAGTTCGTCTCATTCAACTCCGCAGAGAAAAGCAGGAAGTAGAGCGCTTATCGATGGTCAAAGATGAATTCCTATCGAGTATGAGCCATGAGATACGCACTCCGATGAATGCCATCATCGGATTCAACGATCTCTTGAAGAATTCTGAACTGGATCGCGAACAGAGCAGACATGTGGAGATCATCTCCAAAGCCTCTAAGAATCTACTCAATATCCTGAATGACATCTTGGATATCTCCAAGATCGAAAGCAACAATCTGGACATCGAGTATCGCCCTGTGGACCTACAATCCATAGTGGAACAGACCACTCAACTCTTTCAGGTCAGGGCCAAAGAGAAAGGCCTGAAACTTCTCTATAGTTTCGATGCGGATATTCCGGAACTGGTGCTAAGTGATGAGACACGATTGACCCAGATCCTGAGCAATCTGCTGGCCAATGCCATCAAATTCACTTCTGAAGGTCGTGTACATGTAAGCGTGGTTCAGCAATCCAGGGAGGGTGATATATCCAACATCGTTCTGGAGGTATCAGATACCGGTATCGGGATCGAAAGCGGTAAACTGGATAGCATCTTCGACCGATTCACCCAAGCAGATGAATCTACCACGCGCAAATATGGGGGCACCGGACTCGGGTTGAGCATTGTCAGCAAACTCACTGAACTTCTTGGGGGAGATATCACTGTCAATAGCACCTTGGGCTCTGGAAGCACCTTTGTCGTAGAATTACCCTGTCGGATACCCGATGCAAAGCAGTTGCAGTCCACAGAGACCTATAATGGTTCAAAAAGCCACGGCAACAGCCTGGCAGGCGTGCATGTATTGATCGCAGAGGACAATGAGCATAACCAATTGCTCTGTGGTAATTACCTACGAAAGAATGGAGCCACATTCGTGATAGCCAACAATGGTCGCGAAGCCGTGGAACAGGTCGAGAAGCAATCCTTCGACCTGATCATTATGGATCTTCAAATGCCTGAATTGAACGGGGTGCAGGCCACCGAATTCATTCTAAAAGAACTCGATATGGATATACCTATCATCGCCTGTTCTGCGCACTCTCTCAATGTGGAACGTGACAGGTGCATAGAGGCTGGGATGGTGGACTATATCGTGAAACCGTATAATGAACAGACCTTGATCGAGACTATACTCTCACATCTGCCCGATCAAGAAGGCCAAGCAGCTGCCAAAGGGACTAATGAATCCTTTCAAACAGAATCTTCGAAAGATTCATTCGAGGAATGTATCTCTATACTGCATGAGAATGAAGGACCGGAGTTCGTGGAACAGATGCTCGAGATCTCGAAAAGGAGACTACCCGAGGATATGGCCATCCTGAACACTGCGATCAAGAATGCCCATCTGGAGACCTTGGCAGATCGAGGACATCTGGTCATCAGCTCTATGAGCAGTCTGGGACTCTCTACCGGAATAGAACTGGCCAAGCAGGTAGAGCAAAATGCCAAGGCCGATCAACGCAATGAAGCGATCCATACAGCCAAACAACTGGTCGACTACCTCAAGAGTTTCCAAACATACATCCACCAAACTTCCGATCATGACCAAGAAAATATCCGTCCTACTCATTGATGA
>JABDLZ010000033.1 GCA_013001705.1 Flavobacteriales bacterium | reverse complement strand
ATTGAAAAGACTCCTGAATTCGGAGCGTTTCACCTTTTTGTTGACCAGGTCGCTATTCGGGGTTACGACCAGTTCTACGATACTGTCCCTATCTGCCTCGGGGATGGTAGATCTAGAAGGAAGGCTCAATCCCAATTTCGGACTACTCAACTGGGCCACACTCATGGTATCCCCCACGAACAGCAGCCGGTCACCCTCTAGTAGTTTTGCGTCTGGCGGTGCCGGTCTGACGACCCGATTCTTCTTGATGATCTCAAATAGGAAGAGGTCTTCCATATTCCTTAGCCCTGCTTCTTCGACCGTCCGCCCGATCAAGGGTGATCCTTTTTTGACAATGGTCTCAACACAGTATTCCCTTCCTCGGTCTGATATTGAATCATCCGGAGAAGATTGCGGCAATAAGGTTCTATGGAATAAGAGCAGATAGACGATTCCTATCACCAACATGGGTACTCCTACGTATACGAAGTCGAAGATCTCTAGCCCCTCTTCACCATACTCGATGGCGAGTCCATTGGCTATCAGATTGGTCGAAGTCCCTATCAGTGTGACACAGCCTCCTAGTATAGAAGCGAAGGAGAGGGGAATGAGGTATTTGGCAACATCTTCCCCATGTTCCTTGGTCCATTTATTGACATAGGGCATCATCATGGCCACAAGAGGCGTATTGTTCAGAAAGGCAGAGGCCACCCCTACTCCACTCAGCATCTTGATATAGAAGAATCTGGGGCTATCCTTCTCTTTGAAGAATGCTCCGAATGCCTGATCGATGACCCGTGTACGGCCAAGTGTACTACTCAGGATGAGTAGGAGGATGATAACTGCCAATTGCTCATTGGCAAAGCCATGCAAGGCTTCTTGGGGACTAATGACTCCAGAGATTAGGAGCACGGAGACCCCGATGACAAAACTTATCGCAGGGCGGAGATACTCCTTATACAGGAATACGATAAGGAATAGAATGACCGCAACTACGATGTACGCCTCCATAGGTAGGCTGGATCAATAACCAGACCCTGAAGGCCCGATATTCTCGATGGGATGCCAGGTGGTCTTGACCTCACAGAAGTCCTTGATCAGATAAGGATCCTGCGCTGAGTCCTTGTCCCATTTCCGGTCATATACCCGGATTCGCTTCATGTTGCTTGACGCTCCTTTCTTCAGTAGTGTGATCTCCTTCTTATCTGAACCATCATAGGCTATCGCATTGAGATCCATGTGCTTGACCACATGCTCGATCAATTCCTCCCGCCTTCCGGTGAGAATGTTGACCACTCCACCGGGCACATCCGAGCTGTGGAGCACTTCTGCAAAGGTCACCGCAGAAAGAGGCTTTGTTTCACTGGCGAGGATGATCAGCGTATTACCACCGGCTATGATGGGTGCTACCAAAGAGATCAGTCCAAGAAGTGAGGAGCTTTGATCGGCAAACTGAAAGACGACACCCGTGGGTTCGAGCACGGAGAAATTGAAATGTGAGGAAGCTACCGGGTTGACTGCGCTGAAGATCTGTTGATACTTATCACACCAGCCTGCATAGTGGATGAGGCGATCGATACTGGTACGTACTTCGCTTTCTGCCTTCTTCTTTGTGCTTCCCTGCAGCATCGCTTCCTCGATGAATTGTGCTTTGCGGGTCTCGAGCATCTCTGCGATACGGTATAGTATCTGGCCTCTGTTATAGGCCGAACGACCTGCCCATCCGGCTTGGGCCGCTCGAGCAGCCGTCATGGCATTCCTGAAGTCCTTTCTTGAACTGAGGCAGATGTTTCCTAAAGCCTGCCCATCAGCTTCTGGGACATAATACCGGCCGGACTCCGTTCGGGGAAATTTTCCACCGATATAGATCTTGTAGGTCTTGAGTACTTCTAGTCTTTCCATGGTCGATCACTTAAGCGATGTTGAGATAGGCTGATAATCCATGCAGGCCACCTTCTCTTCCGAATCCACTCTCCTTATACCCTCCGAATGGGCTTGTCGGGTCGAACTTATTATAGGTGTTCGCCCAGACCACTCCTGCTTTCATCTGCGAAGTCATATTGAAGATCTTGCTTCCCTTGTCGGTCCATACCCCGGCACTGAGTCCGTAGGGTGTGTTATTGGCCTTCTTTATGACCTCGTCCACGGTGCGGAAGGTCTGTACGGCCAGGACCGGCCCGAAGATCTCTTCTTGGGCGATGCGATTACTCTGGGCTACTTCGGTGAACAGGGTCGGCTTACACCAGAATCCTTTCCGTGGAATGCTGCATGCAGGTTGATAGAACTCTGCCCCCTCTTTCTTCCCGATGGAGATATATCCCTTGATGGTCTCCAATTGATCTTTGGAGTTGATCGCTCCTATGTCGGTGTTCTTGTCCAAGGGGTCACCTACTATCAGGCTATCCATGCGGTGTTTCAACTTACGGATGACCTCGTCATGCACTGATTCCTGCACAAAGAGCCGTGAACCTGCACAGCATACATGTCCCTGATTGAAGTAGATACCATTGACAATCCCTTCTACGGCCTGGTCGATGGTGGCGTCTTCAAAAATGATGTTGGCCGCCTTACCTCCGAGTTCGAGCGTACAGGATTTATCCGTGCCGGCAATGGCTTGTTGAATGATCTTACCCACCGCGGTACTTCCTGTGAAAGCCACCTTGTCCACATCTTTATGCTCTACGATGGCCGCGCCCACTTTGCCATGTCCAGTGACGATGTTCACCACGCCCGGTGGCAAGCCTGCCTCTTGGATGATCTCAGCGAGCTTGAGTGCCGTAAGTGAGGTAGTCTCGGCCGGTTTGAGAACTACCGTATTTCCACAGGCCAAAGCAGGTGCGATCTTCCAAGCAGCCATGAGCATGGGAAAATTCCAAGGGATCACCTGACCCGCAACTCCTAGACTTTGAGGCTCTCGGTTGGGAAATGCATAGTCCAGTTTATCGGCCCAACCTGCATAATAGAAGAAATGTGCCGCAGCTAAAGGAATATCGACATCTCTAGCTTCTCGTATGACCTTTCCTCCATCCAGTGATTCGATGACGGCCAACTCACGTGCACGTTCTTGGATCATACGGGCGATGCGATAGATATACTTGGCCCGTTCAGAGCCTGGCATCTTCTTCCAATGCTTCACATAAGCGTTTCTCGCTGAAGCGACAGCTCGATCCACATCATCACTCGTAGACTCGGTGATCATGGCCAGTTTCTCTTCATTGGCCGGATTGATGGTTGCAAAGCGTTTTCCTTTCTTGGAAGGAACGAACTCGCCTCCGATGAACAGGTCATACTCCGAGCGCAGACTGATGTGGTCCTTGCTTTCTGGCGCAGGTGCCAGATCCCATCCATTCATAGTTCCATTCTTCTTCATGCTCAGTCGATTGAAAAGTAATCTGCCGATTGATAGGCTCCACTCCGTTGTTTCATGATCTGCATCAATACATCATTGGCCAGACTGCTGGCCCCGAATCTGAACCACTCGTTGCTCAGCCACTCATTGCCCAGAGTCTCTTTGACCATGATAAGATAATGCAAGGCGAGTTTGGAATTCGAGATTCCACCAGCGGGTTTCATGCCCACCATCTCTCCGGTCCTGAAATAATGATCACGGATAGCCTCCAGCATCACAAGGGTCACAGGCATGGTGGCTGCGGGTTTGATCTTGCCGGTACTTGTTTTGATGAAGTCCCCCCCAGCAGCTATAGCAATATCACTGGCCATGCGCACTTTATCGAAAGTGCCCAACTCCCCGGTCTCCAAAATGACCTTCAATCTGGCCGTGTCACATGCTTCTTTCACAGCAGCTATCTCATCATATACGTATCGGTATTCGCCCTGGTGGAAACGACCGCGCGAAATGACCATGTCCACCTCATCAGCTCCTTGGTCTACAGCCATGCGTACATCATCCAGTTTCAGCTCCAAAGAACTGTTTCCACTAGGAAAGGCAGTGGCCACGGACGCTACTTTGATCTTCGACCCTTTGAGTTCTTTCTTGGCAAGTCCAACGAAGTTGGGATAGACACAAACTGCCGCTACAGTGGGGATATCCTCAGCTGCATCATGAAGGTGCTGGGCTTTGTAACAGAGTTGCTTGACCTTCCCCTCTGTGTCCATTCCTTCCAAGGTGGTGAGGTCGATCATATTCAAGGCCATGGAAAGCCCATGGAGCTTTGCCTCTTTCTTGATACTGCGCTTGGTGAAACGTGAAGCGCGTTCGATGACTCCTACTTGATCCACCGTAGGAAAACTGGTGGGAAGGGGATACATGGCGGCTTTTCTCAGTGTAGACATACTGTGATCCTTGATCGGAACACAAAGATGGTCGAATAAAAAGAGAAAATGAAGCTGCAGCAGGATGGACGACCTGAAAATCCCTGAACGGAATCGTAAGAAGAATCCATTGATAAACTCGACTGCGATCATGCTCTTCATCTATGAACCTTCCATTGTGACAGAAGCCTAGGGATGCTAGACAGCTTGTACTGAAAGGCTTACATTTGCAGCCGTTTTTCAGCTTGAATGAAAGAGGAACAGGGCAACATCTTCACGGTATTCGATGAAATGCTCCCAAGGCATGATAAAGAACTGATGCTCAATCAACGAGCCTCGGTATTCTGGATGACTGGCTTATCGGGAAGCGGTAAGACCACCATAGCCAAGGGATTGGAACGCAAGCTCCATGCTGATGGATATCTCAGTCAATTGCTCGATGGGGATAACATACGGGCCGGAGTCTGTAATAATCTCGGCTTTGCTGAAGATGACCGGAAAGAGAACATCCGTAGGATAGCCGAGGTCAGCAAACTATTCATCCACTGTGGGGTCATCTGCATCAATTGCTTTGTAAGCCCCACTGAAGAGATCCGGGCGATGGCACGCGATATCATCGGTCCAGATGATTTCCAAGAGGTATACATAAACACCCCCTTGGAGATATGCGAGGGCCGGGATGTCAAAGGTCTCTACAAGAAAGCCCGTGCAGGTGAGATTCCTGATTTCACCGGGATAAGCGCTCCCTTTGAAGCACCTTCCTCCCCAGCTTTGGAGCTGAAGACCGAGAACAAAAGCATTGAAGACTGCGTAGATGAACTCTACCGCTTCATTATCACTAAAATCACATTGAACTGATGGGTGCATATAGCCTGACACATTTAAAAGAACTGGAATCAGAATCCATCTATGTCCTACGAGAAGTGGCTTCTCAATTCGAGAATCCGGTCATGCTTTTTTCTGGAGGGAAGGACTCGATCGTGATGTTCCATTTGGCACGAAAGGCCTTCTGGCCCGGAAAGGTGCCCTTCCCGCTGCTCCATGTAGATACCGGTCATAACTTCCCAGAGACCATCGAGTTCCGGGACCGCTTAATGGAAAAGACCGGAGCCAAGCTCATCGTGGGTTCGGTACAGCAATCCATCGATGAGGGCAAGGTGATGGAAGAGAAAGGGATCAACGCCAGTCGGAACGCCCTGCAGACCGTCACGCTATTGGAATCATTAGAAGCCGGTAGGTACGATGCAGCGATGGGAGGTGCGCGTAGGGATGAAGAAAAAGCACGGGCCAAGGAGCGTTTCTTCTCTCATAGGGATGAATTCGGACAATGGGACCCTAAGAACCAGCGGCCAGAACTCTGGAACATATTCAACGGAAAGAAGCAGATGGGTGAGCACTTCCGGGTATTCCCCATCTCCAACTGGACCGAGATGGACATTTGGCAGTACATCCTCCACGAGAATATAGACCTGCCGTCCCTCTACTTCAGCCATACGCGTGAAGTATTCGAGCGGGACGGTGTCTTACTTGCGGCTACAGAAGTGGTGCCACGCAAGGATGACGAAGAGGTCAAGGAGATGGTCGTCCGTTTCCGTACCATCGGGGATATGACCTGCACCGGAGCGGTGGAATCCGATGCTGATAGCTTGGAGAAGATCATCGATGAGGTCTCCTCTACGCGGGTCACCGAGCGCGGTGGTCGTTCCGATGACAAACGCTCAGAAGCGGCCATGGAAGACCGTAAGAAGGCAGGATATTTCTAGACACAACACTGAAAAATACATTCAGATCACATGACATCTCAAAAAGGATATCTCGATATGGACCTGCTCCGTTTCACCACGGCAGGTAGTGTGGATGACGGAAAATCGACCTTGATCGGTCGTATGCTCTTCGATAGTAAATCCATCTTCCAGGATCAGATGGAGGCCATAGAGAAGGCCAGCGAAAGACTAGGAGGCGATAGCGATGAAGGAGTGAATCTCGCTCTACTTACCGATGGACTGCGCGCAGAGCGGGAGCAAGGTATCACCATCGATGTGGCCTATCGCTACTTTGCGACTCCCAAGCGTAAATTCATCATAGCCGATACCCCGGGACACATCCAGTATACCCGTAACATGGTGACAGGAGCGAGCACGGCCAACTTGGCCATCATCCTGGTGGATGCCCGACACGGTATGGTTGAACAGACCTGCAGGCACGCATTCATCGCCTCCTTGCTGCAGATTCCTCACATCGTGTTCTGCATCAACAAGATGGACTTGGTGGATTACAAGGAAGAGGTCTTCGATGACATCAAGGAAACGCTGGACGATTTCTGTACCAAACTGGAGGTCACCGATGTGCGCTTCATTCCTATCTCTGCTTTGAAAGGGGACAATGTGGTACATAAGTCTGAGAATATGGACTGGTATGAAGGTGCCACCCTCATGTATACTTTGGAGAATGTCCACATCTCTGGTGATCACAATCATGTGGACTGCCGATTCCCGGTGCAGTACGTCATACGCCCTCAAACGGCCGAGTATCCGGACTATCGTGGCTATGCAGGTCGTATTGCGGGTGGAGTCTTCAAACGGGGTGATGAAGTCACTCTACTCCCTTCTGGATTCACGTCCAAGATAGCGGCCATCGACACCATGGATGGAGAAGTAGAAGAAGCCTTTGCACCGATGAGTGTGACCATACGTCTAGAAGACGAATTGGACTTGAGCAGAGGGGGAATGATCGTACGGACCAACAATCAACCCGAGGTAGAACAGGATATCGAGATGATGGTCTGTTGGATGGGCGAGACTCCTTTGCAACCCAATGGGAAGTACAGCATCAAGCATACCTCGAAAGATGCACGTTGCATCGTCAAGGAAGTGTACTACAAAGTAGATATCAATACCCTTCACCGCATGGAGGACGATAAGTCCATCGGGATGAATGATATCGGCCGCATCAAGGTGAGGACCACCGATCCTTTGTTCCATGATAAGTACACCCGAAATCGCATCACGGGAAGCGTGATCCTGATCGATGAGGCCACCAACAGCACAGTTGGGGCGGGAATGATCATCTGATCCTGTTCAAAAAGTCTTTCGCTTCAGCTCGAAATGCTTACCGAGGTAGAGCTTACGTACCTGCTCATCTTCAGCTAGCTCTTCGGCCGTGCCTTGTTTAAGGATACTTCCTTCAAAAAGCAGATAGGCCCGGTCAGTGATACTCAGCGTCTCATTCACATTGTGATCAGTGATCAATATGCCGATGTTCTTCTCTTTGAGTCGGGCTACAATGCTCTGTATATCCTCCACAGCAATGGGGTCGACCCCGGCAAAAGGTTCATCGAGGAGAATGAATTTCGGATCGGTGGCCAAGGCGCGTGCTATCTCGGTCCTTCTCCGTTCTCCTCCACTTAAGAAATCGCCCCTGTTCTTTCTGACATGTCCTAGGCCGAATTCATCGATCAAGGATTCCACTTTGAGCTCCTGCTCCTTCTTACTCAGCTTGGTCATTTCCAAGATGGCCTTCAGATTATCCTCCACAGTTAGCTTTCTGAATACAGAGGCCTCTTGCGGTAGATAACCCACCCCTAATTGCGCTCTACGGTACATGGGCTCTTCGGTGATGTCCCTGTCGTCCAAGAAGATACGTCCATTCAGTGGCGTTACCAACCCTACGATCATATAGAAGGAGGTCGTCTTTCCCGCTCCATTGGGTCCGAGCAATCCTACGATCTCACCTTGGG
>JABDLZ010000032.1 GCA_013001705.1 Flavobacteriales bacterium | reverse complement strand
GACTTACTACGATTATATCGATTCCCTTATCCTAGACCCTCTGGGAATGGAGAACACGGGCTATCGCATAGATTTCCAAGATGACCGTCTGGCGACAGGCTATATGCGCGATCCGCAAGACCCCGAGGCTCCCCTACAACCAGCCGATCCCTTCACCCCCATCATGGGTAACAGTGCCGGAGGTGGTTATTCCACCTTGGATGATCTGTATCGTTTTGTGAAGGCATTCTATGCGGGAGAACTCTTGGATCGGGAAGGAATGGTACTCACGACCACTCATTTCGAACGGTCAGTAGGAGAAATGAAGGGCCTGCTATTGGGTGGAGGGGCTCCAGGTGCCAACTCCATCATCGACTACGATATCGATGCCGACCTCTTGATCATCGTACTCTCCAACTATGACCCACCGGGTGCCGAGGAGGCTGCGCGTACAATTCGGGGGTTGATCTTGAAGCCGTAATTCCTACGTTGAGTTCAGGCTATGTACTGAACCTGTCGAATGTAACAGGTGATACGTTGACCCAGAATTGAGACATCGATTCAAAGAAATTTTCCCAAAGTTTCTAGACTCATTCTGTAGACCTGAACAGAAGCCCGGTCTTCATCTTCCCGCTCATGGTCATCACCTGATAGCCATAGATTCCAGATGAGAGTCCATCTATGTGAATAGTCGTACCTCCTATGATTCTCCTCAGCAGAACCTCTCTACCCTTCTGATCGAAAATCGTGAATTCGAGCTCCTCTCCTGGTACATATTCTATCGTCAATTGGTCCAAAAAAGGATTTGGATAGATATGTCCTTCCAGGGGACTTGATTCCTCTATACCGGTGACCAATTCAAGAGAGACATCATCTACGTAACAGTAGGCAAATGTGGCTCCCGAAGAATGAACGATACTGGTAGAGGTATTGGCATCGTCATTGAAATTGCCTATGACCATATGGGTTTCCCCTCCTTCTGCAATAAAATCGCCCTCGATCAATACCCAGTTGGCACTATCCAAGACGTTTCCTTCAGCATTTATTATCTGTGGAACGTATGGTAAAGGATCATAGGTAGGAAAGTCTGTAATGGCTTCCTCTGCAAAGTGGACCTGGATATCGTCAGTGGTATAACGGGATGAATTGGACAAGTTGGCCCTCATCTCAAAATGATACTGACTATTCGCTTCAAGTGCACTATTCAATGGGACTTCTATATATTCCCGTGAATTTGCAGGAGCAAAATAATAAAGCAAGATACCCGCATAGGCCGAGCCCTCATAGGCTTCCTGATATCCGTAGAAATTCTGTGGCACTTGGGTACCATAGAACGATGAGCATTCATTGAAGTAATCTGGTGAACCGTTCTCACCACCTATTGTAGGGTTGAACCAATACATCGCAGTATCGATCTGCCCTGTAGCGTCCGGACACCCATGATATTCCTCAAATCCACCGTTCGGGACCAGATTCTGACCTAGGCCACATGTAACGGAGAACATGGATAAGATGAAAAGAACCACTCGAGCTTCCATATGACTGAGTTTTAATACGTCCCAACCTCACCGAATATTCGAACATATCTGAATAGTCTACTTGGAAATCCCCGCTCGATATATGTTCCTGTGACTCTAGCTAATCTACACTATTTACTTCAACATTCTCGCCCCTCTCCTCTCTTTATCAATTCTACAATTTGTCAGAACGACTATAAATTGATTGCTATATACCGCTAATAATCAGTGAACTATAAGTTTTTCACAGCAGAATTATCCTATGGAGCGAGGCTGTAGGTTTATAGGACCAAAACCATCCTCATGGGACGCAGACTGAACTTCATCCTACTTGCTGTACTTGTTCTGATCATCCTCTTTCTGGGTGAGAGTTATGAATCGCTGGATACCAGCGGCATCGATTCCGGGGACACCTCGTGGATGATTGTGGCCAGTGCCTTTGTTCTCCTTATGACTCCAGGGCTGGCATTCTTCTATGGGGGTATGGTCAATAAGAAGAGCATCGTTTCTACCATGCTGCAGAGTTTCGTAGCGCTCGGAGTCATCTCGGTACTCTGGGTCATCGTTGGATTCAGTCTGGCCTTTGGCGATAGCATCGGAGGAATCATCGGTAATCCCATGACCTATTTCAATTTCAAGGGTGTGGGCATCTCTCCCAACCCGGATTTCGCAGGGACCATCCCCTTCCTACTCTTTGCGCTCTTCCAACTCAAGTTCGCCATCATCACCCCTGCCCTCATCACAGGCAGTCTGGCCGAGCGGGTGCGTTTCCGCTCCTACATCCTATTCATGGTGCTCTTCTCTCTTCTCATCTATACACCTCTGGCCCACATGACCTGGCATCCCGATGGACTCTTCCGCAATTGGGGTGTACTGGACTTTGCCGGGGGTACAGTCGTGCACATGTCTGCTGGATTTGCTGCACTAGCGGGTGCCATCTATCTGGGCAAACGCAAGAGCGTGCAGACCGAACCGGCCAATATCCCTTTTGTCATCCTAGGTACCGGGCTATTGTGGTTCGGCTGGTTCGGATTCAATGCGGGTTCAGCTCTGGGTGCCAATGGCGATGCCGTGATCGCTTTTGCCAATACCAATCTGGCCTCGGCCACGGCCATGATCACCTGGATATTCTTCGACCGCTTCAGAGACAAGAAGATGTCAGCCCTTGGTGCCTGTATCGGAGCGATCGTAGGTCTGGTGGCCATCACTCCAGCAGCTGGATTCGTGACCTTGGGTGAGAGTATCTTCATCGGTTTCATCGCTGCATTGGTCAGCAATCTGGCTATCATGTTCTTCAAATCCACCTCTGTAGATGATACCCTAGAGGTCTTCCCCAGCCATGGTGTGGGCGGTATCGTAGGTATGCTACTGACCGGACTTCTGGCCGAAGAGGTGGGGCTCATCCACGGGGAGACCGAGACCATGCTCTATCATGTGATCGCCCTATTGATCGTATCGGTCTTCACTTTAGGCGGAAGCTGGCTGCTCTTCAAAGTGACCGATCTGCTCATCCCCATCCGTGTAAGGGCCGATCAAGAAGAACGCGGTCTAGATTCCTCCCAGCATGGCGAGAGCTTCTCTTGATCTATTTCAGGATGATCCTTTCATAGGCATTCAGCCATTCAGCTTTCCTAGTTCTGTCGCTTTTCTGAAGTTGCTCAACTGACGATTATCAGTTCAAGACGCTGTACAGCCATGGTCTTTCTTCCTACTTTGGAGCTCGCTAATCAAAACCCTGACAATGAGACTTCTATCTACTTTCATATTCTGCCTATTCATAGGCTCCTTTGCAGCCCAGTCCGAGCCGGGCATTCCTGCTTCTGGTGAACAACTTGTTCCTCAGCAACTCTCCGACCGGAGGCTGAGTCCCAAGGAGGATCTGCAATTCAATGCTGTAGAAACACCAGCCCATCCCTTCTTCTCTCTCAAGGCCGACCAAGGTGCCTCCGAGGCTCTCCGATCTCCATCGGAAACAAATAAGCTATCTGCCATACAACCGCAGACTTCTTTACAGGTTCCATCGGCAGAAATTGCAACCGTACTCCAGCCAAAGAAATCGGATCGCTCTGAGATGCGATCTGGCGATTGTTTGGCCACTGGATTGACTGCCGTGGACGGTGGTTGTTCGGATGAAGGGCAAGGTCTACTTCCGGTGATCTCATTGACCTTCGATATCGCAGGTACCTGTGATGTGGAAGACCTCTGCTGGGGAGTGAACGGTGAGACCCCTACCTGTGTTAATCTGCCCGCAAATGGATTCAACATCGGTGATGGCGAGGGGATCAATCTCATCAATACCACCGAAGATGCACTCTACGAGATCTATTTCACCACTATCAGCGGGGCTTCCGGGACCATCTTCTATCAGAACGGCAATTGCATTCCACAGTGTCTACCTATTTCGGTCACGGCCGAGGATCTGGGCTGCTCGGATGAAGG
>JABDLZ010000031.1 GCA_013001705.1 Flavobacteriales bacterium | reverse complement strand
ATCAAGCGTCCACTGACATCCATGAGTTGGAGGCTTGTGATTCCCGCGCCATTTTCCATGCGAATGGTGAGAAGGCCATTGGTGGGATTTGGAAAAACGGTAAAAGCGGATGATACCAGACTCTCTGACAGTGAGCTGGGTGCCTCGCCACCTAGATAGAGACCGAATCCTCCGCTCTTGTCGCCATTGATGATATCCCACTCATCATCCCCATTGATCTCTATAAGTATGGGACTTGCCCGTTCTCCATTGAATACATCGAAGGCCATGCTGTCTGTGACGGTCCAGTTGCTGTTCACGTCTGCGTCCACATCATCCAGATAGAACAAACGGCCTGACTCGGTACCAAAAATTGCTTGTACACTTCCGTCTGTATCTCTGAAGAACCACGGTGAACTATAGCCGATCAAGTTACCATCTAGATCGGTCACGATGTCCCCGATGGTGTCTTCTATCAATTCGAAGTCGTGTTCAGCAAGGGAGCCTATGTTCTTAAGGAAATTGGTATTCCCATTCCGTTCACCTACGATGAGGTCCAGAAGGCCATCATCATCCAAGTCGAATAGCTGGGGGGTGAGACTGGCACCGAGATCCCATGCTTGACCTCCATCTTCCAGCAGAGTGACAAAGGGGAGGGAGAAGTCCATTGGCTGTCCGGGTCCAGCGGAATTCTCGAAGTAGTGTAGTTTACCTGTGCCATCCCCTAGGTACATGTCCTCATCTCCATCTCCATCGAGATCACCGAAAGTGGGTACGAGATGGTCACCGAGTCCCAGGTCATTCCATCCCATGAAATTCTCCGTGACGAGCTCAAAGGAGGGCTCCGTCAAGGAACCTGTATTCTCCAAGAGCCAGAAGGTCACATGGAATACCCCGCCTTCCTGGTATTTACCCCGATTGGTCAACAGTAGATCGATCAGGCCATCGGCATTATGATCAAGCGGTCTGACAAAGCTCACTGTACCATTATCCAACATATCGCCTTGGATGAATGAAGTGGTCTGTAGCTGCAGGTCCACGTCATTATCGGTCCCGGTATTCTTATAGAACCAGCAAGAGGCTTGATCCTCGCTTTCGGTCCCATTGCTCGGTGAGACTAATAGGTCCCTGACGCCATCATGGTCCAGATCCTCGAAATAGGCCGCATGGAAGACATGCATATCCACCGTGACATCGGCACTAGGGAATTCGGTTTCTAGGGCAAATGCACTATCAGTCAAGACTCCGCGGTCATCGATGTAGATCATGGCCATGTCACGAGCGGTGATGTCACCAAGGAGTAGATCACGCTGCCCATTCCCGTCATAGTCGAATGTGCATATGGTCGATCCACTATGTACCCCATCTTTTGATGTCACCTCTTGTGATTTGGGATCGAGAACATTGAAGGTGCAGTACTCTCCATCGATATATTCTTGACCAATATATACAGTCGGACTCACAGCGTCTTCTCCGATCATGCCATAACATCGGTTCCTGAGCTCGAATGCGAGGCTGTCACAATTGCCTATTTCTACTGCGAAATTCTTGTGATATTCTATCGTCAGCCCTGAAAGGGTGAAGGTGTGAATGTCCAGATCCCCGTCACCATCGAAGTCATCGATAGAAGGGATATCCTGATTGCTCACATATAGATTGCTATAGTAGGGATCGGACCCGAAGTCATAGTACGAATCCACCAATGAGGATCTCAATGTGAAACTGAGTTCCCCGTTGACAGATGTGTTCTCAAAGACACGGATCCCACCCGGTGTATAGGTGAAGATGTCTTTCTGTCCATCGCAATTGAAATCCCTGAACAGGATCCAATCCTGAATGGGCGGGAAGTCCGATGCATAATCAAACGTCAAAGTATAAGCTCCGGTGGATGGGTCTTTGAGGTAGGTCTGGATCTGTCCAGAACTTCTATCGAAAATGAAGAGATCCTCTGTTCCATCGATATCCAGATCGATCGTTGACCATTGGGTGGCATTGAGGCCACCGGCCCATGCGTGAGGGATGATTCCTCCATCTCCATACACTGGAACGGCATTACTGCGATGGAAGACAAGTTGACCGGAAAACTGACTCCCAGCCAGTATGAATGATGCTAGTAGAATGGAAAATCTCATATACCTATAATACAGTCCAAAGATAGGATGCCCCCTGTTCTGAGCTGCGCACCGAAACTACACTTCTATGTGTTGAGACAAGTAACGGGGATTGAGCTGAATAGGTAGAAAGTCTATATTTGCGACCTGTTTTGAAAATCCTCTGAAAACTGGGGATTTTGTTTACGGAACTTGTTAATAATCAAAGACTTGGCTCAGTCCATACGAGCTCAAAGGAAATAAGGCATCAGCTATGCAGAATCGAAGTGCGATCATCATTTTTACCATTCTTCTGGCCCTCGCCTGTCTATATTCTTTGTCATTCTCATGGTTCACGTCCAGTTTCGAAGCTGAGGCTGCTGAGCATGCTGAATACAAATTGGACAGTGTTGCGCAGATGGATCAACTCAGCGCCACGGAAGAGGATTCCATCAGAGAATACTACCAGACCCAATTTATCCGTCAGAACGGAAATGAACCTCTTTATCCGGTAGTAGGGCTCAACTACTATGACTGCGAGGCTCAGGAGTTGAAGAAAGGACTTGATCTGGAAGGAGGGATGAGCGTCACGCTCGAGGTATCCGTTCCGGATATGGTGCGAAACCTGGCCAACAACAGTCGCTCCTCATCTTTCCAAGAAGCTCTGAACAAGGCCAAGGAACTTCAGAAGTCCAGTGACGATCCATATATCGATCTGTTTGCACAGGCATGGGCTGAAGGCAATGAGCCCGGGCGTTTGGTGCAAGTATTCCATTCACGGGATACCAAGGAGAAATTCCCCAACGACCTGACCGATGAGCAGGTGATCGAGATCCTCAAAGAGGAGGCAGAGGCAGCCGTTTCGAATACCGAGAAGATCCTTCGTACACGTATCGATAAGTTCGGTGTGACACAACCTACCATCCAGCGTCAACAATTCACCGATCGCATCTTGGTAGAACTTCCAGGTGCCAAGGACAAGGATAGGGTGCGTAAGATGCTGAAGTCTACGGCCAATCTGGAATTCTGGGAAGTGTACAACAACCGGGATCTGGCCAATGCAATATTCGGTCTGGACACCGTTCTGAGCAAGACCCTCTACCCGGACTTCGTAATGCCTGACCTCGGTCAACCGACACGGGATAGTATCACCGTAGATGTCGAGACCGGTGATACGACCATCCTTCAGATTCCTGATACGACCCAGGCACCTGTTCAATTGACACCGGAAGAGCAGAAGAAAGCCGCTCCTCTGACGACTCTCTTGAGACCCAATGTATTCTCACCAGATGGGCAAGCATTGCAATTGGCCAATAGTCCAGTTGTAGGTTATGCCTCTGAAGAAGATTTGGATGCAGTATTGAATCTGCTGCGTAGTGAGGCTGCTGTGAATGCCATGGGATATGGCGACAGACTGCAATTTGCTTGGGGTTCAGAGTCTACCGATGACGGTCTTAGACCGCTATATGCTTTGAAAGTGCTTCAGCGTAATGGTAGACCAAAACTCGATGGGAACTCCATTGTAGATGCGCGCCAGGATTTCGATCAGGTGACCGGATCGGTGGTGGTCAATATGACCATGAACTCCGAGGGTACCAAGATCTGGAAGGCCATGACGGAAGAAGCCGTAGGGAATGTTGGTGATGATACCGACAACCAGAGCATCGCTATTGTACTGGATAGTCTGGTCTATTCTGCACCCGTAGTGAACTCTGTTATCCCCAATGGATCGAGTGTGATCACTATGGGCGGTCAGGACCAAGAGTCAGCACTGAGAGAAGCCAAGGATCTGGCCAATCTGCTCAAGGCAGGTTCATTGCCAGCACCTGCGAACATCGTGGATGAGCAGATCATCGGCCCATCGCTCGGTAAGGAGAACATCGATAAAGGAATGATGTCATTCGCCATCGCCCTGATGGTCATCCTCCTCTACATGATCTTCTATTATAGAGGTGCAGGTGTGGTCTCAGATATCGCACTCGTAGCCAACATGTTCTTCCTACTCGGTGCCCTTGCGTCCATTAAGGCGTCATTGACACTTCCAGGTATCGCGGGTATCATCTTGACCATCGGTATGGCGGTAGATGCCAACGTACTGATCTTCGAAAGGGTCAAGGAAGAACTCAGAGCAGGGGCAGGTATCAATGCAGCGATCAAGAAAGGATATCAGAAAGCCTATAGCGCGATCATCGATGCCAACATTACTACTTTGTTGACTGCTGTGATACTCTTGTTTTTCGGAACAGGACCGATCAAAGGATTCGCAACGACCTTGATCATCGGTATATTCACTTCACTCTTTGCCGCGATATTCTTGACACGGGTGATCTTCTCATTCCGCTTGGATCAGAAGAAATCCATCTCCTTCTACGGCAAGGCTACTCAGAATTGGTTCGTCAATACCGCATATAAGTTCATCCCAAGAAGGAAGATCTTCTATGCGATCTCAGGAATCATCATCATAGGGGGTCTTTCATCCCTCATGACCAGAGGTTTGGATCTAGGTGTGGACTTTGCCGGTGGTAGGACCTATATCGTAGAATTCAATGAGGAGGTAGATATAGAGACTGTGAATGTGGCTTTGGATGAGACCTTTGTCGAAGCAGATGGTAAGCAGGCAGGAAATCAGGTCAAGAAGATCGGTGGTACGGGAAGGAAGGTCAAGATCACGACCAATTACATGATGAGTGACGAAAGTGAGGATGTCGACAGTCGAGTCGATGCTCAACTGGCTGTAGCACTTGACAAGGTAGGCCCGTACAGTACAGATAGTCTGGAGTCCAAGAAAGTAGCTCCTACCATCAGTGATGACTTCAAGACCAAAGCCTCTCAAGCCGTTCTCTTCTCACTCTTGGTCATATTCCTCTATATCTTCTTCCGCTTCAGGAAGTGGCAGTTCGGATTTGGAGCTTTGGTCGCCATGGCGCACGATGTATTGGTCGTGCTAGGACTGTTCTCCATCTTCTGGGGTGTGCTTCCCTTCTCATTGGAGATCGACCAGGCCTTTATTGCCGCCATACTGACTGTAGTTGGTTACTCGATCAATGATACGGTGGTCGTATTCGACAGGATCAGGGAATACCTGAACGATAGAAGAGGCGGAGGAAGGAAAAAGGTCATCAACGATGCTCTCAACAGCACGTTGAGCCGTACAGTGAATACCTCGCTCTCTACCTTTATCGTGCTGTTCATGATCTTCATGTTCGGTAGTGACAGTATCAAAGGATTCACCTTTGCCTTGATGGTAGGTGTGATCGTAGGTACCTATTCTTCTCTGTGTATTGCTACACCTTTGGTGGTCGATCTATCAAAGGATGATGAGCCTAAGAAGTAATAGGCGGTAGAACAACGAATTGTAATTTAGCGCCCGGTCCTTACCGGGCGTTTTTTATTCTATGTCATTGATTGCCATTGTCCCCTTATTCATCGGAGGCTCAGAGATCATCGTGATCTTCTTGATCTTTCTCTTGCTCTTCGGAAGTAAGAGTATACCTGGGTTGGCCCGTACCATGGGCAGGGCTATGCGTCAATTCAAGGATGCTTCTCAAGAGATCCAGCGAGAGATGACCGATACGGCAAGTGAAGTCAAGAAAACCGTGGAGGAACAGCGGAAGCGTTTGGATCAGATGGGTCAGGATGTGGATGAAATCGTGAAGGACGACTCATAGATGGCAGTGCTTTCACTGATCGGAGGATTGATCCTGCTACTCGGAGGCGGTGAGCTCCTGGTACGTGGTGCCGTAAAGGTGGCTACACACTTCAAGAT
>JABDLZ010000030.1 GCA_013001705.1 Flavobacteriales bacterium | reverse complement strand
GTCAATACCTCCACTGCAAACGCTCAACCTGTAGAAGAAACAGTGTATACGGTCACAGTATTCAACTCTTATCAGTGTACAGCTGAGAGCTCGGTAGAGATCGATGTATTCCCAGTTCCAGAGCCATCTATCAGTGTCTCGGTCATCGACCCCTGCCCTCCAGCCAGCGTTTTGATATTCAATGACACTGAGGATACACAGTACCAAGGGTGTCTATGGGATATCTCTGGTGGTGAGATAATTTCTGAGGACTGTTCACTTGTAGAGATCCGTATTGAAGAAGGCGGTGAATATCTGAATGCCCTGACCTTGGTCAACGAATATGGATGTGATGCGACCACCGAGGTAGATACTTTGCTCATAGAGGATGCTGAAGCAGCCTTCAACTTCTTCCCAGAGGCACCAACTGCAGATGATGAGTTCATTCAAGCCTTCGATGCTTCTGATAATTCGATTGAGCTATACTGGAGCATAGATGGAGACAGCCTAGGCTCTGGACACTCACCTCTTCTCCCTCTTGAGGGACTACGACCTGATTTCTATGACCTATGTCTGACTGTGGTCACAAAGGATGGCTGCCGAGACACGAGTTGTACTCGATTTGAATTGCAGAACAACGTCACTCTATGGATGCCCAATACCTTCACTCCGGATGGTGATGGGTTGAATGATGTTTTCGTCCCTGTGATCAATGGTCAAGAATATGTTCAGGAATATCTCTTCCAGGTGTTCGACCGCTCCGGTCAACTGAGATTCGAATCCAGGGATATTATGACTGGCTGGGATGCTGAGATGAAGAATGGAAAGTACTCCCGTCAAGAGATGTATCAATGGGAAGTCGTGATGCAGGTCTTCGGAGAACCTAGACCTCGTCAATACAACGGAAAGGTCACCTTACTGAAATAAAAAATCCCTCAACCGGAGACCCGGATGAGGGATATGAATTCTTGTAAAGAAGTAGAATACTTCCTCAGTTGATCTCGTCAGCAGCGTTCTCCATGCCTTCTTCAACATCCTCGGCTGCATCTTTAGCAGCTTCTCCAGCTTCATTGAGCATGTTCTCACCAGCCTCCACTGCATCATTGGCAGCTTCTTCTACTTCATTGGCAGCGTCCTCCAGGCTGTTACCTGCTTCTTCGCTCATTTCCTCAGCAGCTTCCTTCATATCGTTAGCTGCATCTTCCATTTTTGTACTTGCATCACCACATGAAGTGAAAGCGATCACTCCAGCAGCTACAAACATCATTGAGATAATTTTTCTCATAGCGTAATTAAAATTGTAAGTCCTTGTTAACCGCTCAAAAAAAGGCAAAAATTCTGTCAATCCCTGACTTATTGTACCAACTGTGGATAATTCCCGATAGCTGATGGGCTTTGATCGATAAAGAAAGTCTATTCCTCTATATTAGGCGCCTGAAATGGCGGGAAGCACCTCAAATAGCCTGGTGATCATACCTACTTACAATGAGAAGGATAACGTGCAAGATATCATTCGCGCGGTCCTTGCTCAAGACCCTCATTTCCATATCCTGATCGTAGATGACGGCTCTCCCGATGGCACAGCCAAGTTGGTCACTGAAATGCAATCCGAGTTTCCAGGCCGTATCCATCTCAAAGAACGTTCTGGAAAACTGGGTCTAGGAACCGCATACATAGCTGGATTCAAATGGGGACTGGAACAAGGAAGGTACGACTACCTTTTCGAGATGGATGCAGATTTCTCTCACGACCCCAAGGACCTCAACCGGTTGCTTCAAGCCTGTCAGAATGGGGCAGATCTTGCCATCGGTTCTCGCTATGTGAAAGGCGGCAATGTAGTGGATTGGACTTGGGAACGTGTTGCCTTGAGTTATGGTGCATCTTGGTATGTGCGTACCATACTCAACATCCCCATCAAAGACCCCACGGCTGGGTTCAAGTGTTATCGAAGAGCGGTGCTAGAGGCCATTGATCTGGACAAGATCGACTTTGTAGGCTATGCCTTCCAGATCGCGATGAAATATTCTGCACTCAGTCTCGGTTATAAGGCAGAGGAGATACCTATCCGATTCAAAGATCGGGAGAAAGGAACCTCCAAGATGAGCATCGGTATCTTCAAAGAAGCCGTACTGGGAGTCTGGAAAATGAGGACCAGAAACTTCAAAAGAGCATGAGCAAAGACGTTCTCATCAAGAATGCTACCGTGATCAATGAGGGGCATCGCGCTGAAAAAGATGTGCTCATCTCCGGAGAACGAATCTCCCGAATCGATTCTGATATTTCTACCGATACAAATACAGAGGTGCTTGATGCCAAAGGACTCTTGCTCCTGCCCGGTCTCATCGATGATCAGGTGCACTTCAGACAACCGGGATTGACCCACAAAGCCGATATCGCCACTGAATCGGCCGCAGCAGTAGCCGGAGGCATCACATCCTTCATGGAGATGCCGAATACCATCCCGCAGACCCTTACACAGGACCTCTTGGACGAGAAATATGCTCTGGGAGCGGAGCACGCACGAGCCAATTACTCCTTCTTTATGGGAGTGTCCAATGAGAACATAGAAGAGGTATTGAAGACCGACTTCAACAAGGTCTGTGGCCTGAAGATATTCATGGGCTCATCGACCGGTGATATGCTGGTGGATGACCGGGAAGTACTGGAGACCATCTTCTCCAAAGCTCGAGGGCTAATAGCTGTTCATTGTGAAGATGAGGCCACCGTGAGAAAGAATACCGAAACGGCAAAAGCACGTTTCGGTGAGGATATCCCGATGGCTCAGCATCCCGTCATCAGGGATGCAGAGGCATGCTACCGCAGCAGTTCATTGGCTGTCTCTTTAGCAAAGAAACACGGAGCCAGACTGCATATTCTCCATATAAGTACTGCTAAGGAATTAGAACTTTTCAGCTCAGAACCGACTACAAAAAAGAAACGCATCACCGCTGAGGCATGTGTTCATCACCTGTGGTTCTCTGAAGAGGATTATGCGACCAAAGGGAGTCATATCAAGTGGAACCCAGCGGTCAAGAAGAGATCCGATAGAGATGCCCTGCGCAAAGCCCTGTCGACCGATCTCATCGATGTACTTGCCACCGATCATGCACCCCACACCAAAGAGGAAAAGTCCAATTCCTACTTGACCTGTCCCAGTGGTGGACCATTGGTACAGCATGCTCTGCCTGCGTGGCTGGAGTTGACTGCTCAAGGAGTGATCGATGTGGAGACCATTGTGCGCAAAGGCTGCCATATGCCGGCAGAGATCTTCGGCATCAAGGAACGAGGCTACATCCGCGAAGGATACTATGCCGATCTAGTGCTCGTAGATCCGGATTCCCCATGGACCGTTAGCACGGACAATATCCTGTACAAATGTGGATGGTCACCTTTTGAAGGCACCACATTCAGACATGCGGTCAAGCATACCTTCATCAACGGACATCATGTGTACGATCAAGGCCGGCTCGATCAGTCTTTCAGAGGTATGCGATTGGAATTCTCCCATGAATAGGATCCTCTTGCTCAGCGTTCTCGTGATGATGGCCTGTTCTCAGAATGGACCTGAGCCTCCTGCTGACCTATTGGAAGAAGAAGAAATGGTAGAGGCTTTAGTAGAGCTCAATCTTATCGAGTCGGTCAGAAGTATGCACATCACAGCAGAAAAGAAGAATAAGGTGGAGACCGAGGCCTTTTACAATGAGTTGTGGGAACGCACTGGCATCGATAAAGATCGTTTTCTACGCAGTTTCGATCACTACCGCTCCGACCCTCAGCGCATGTCTCAACTCTATGAGCAGGTAGCTTCTCAGATCAAACGCAGAGAGGATCTGCTCAACGAGAAGAAACGGCAAGAGGTAGAGGAAAGGGATCAGCGGTAGTACCCAGCTGCATAGGTAACGGAGTCTTGCCAAGGGATGAAGGAATAGTCCAGTCTCTGCTTCACTTTGTCATTTGAATATCGATAGGTGGTGGTACTCGATAGGGCCGTCTCTTCAGTGACTTTGCTCTTGGTCCGGAAGATCATATCCTTCAATGAATTGAGTCTCCAGAGCAGATTCAGCGCAGATGACCCGACTCGTATGTGAGGTCTGCGTTTACCCAAGGCGTCTGCAATCGAATCCAGTACGGATCGGTATGGGAGCGAAGCTGAATTCAGAATGAACCGTTCAGAATACTGCTGCCTTTCCATCAAGCGCATCGCTATCTCGGACACATCCCTTACGTCCACTATGTTGGTGCCGCCTTCTGTATAGAAGGGCATGCCCTCTTTCACTGCTCCAAATAGGGCTCCACTACTTCTAACAGCACTACCGGC
This sequence comes from Flavobacteriales bacterium, assembly GCA_013001705.1. Lineage (NCBI taxonomy): Bacteria > Pseudomonadati > Bacteroidota > Flavobacteriia > Flavobacteriales > Flavobacteriales bacterium. Next base: position 4,682 of record JABDLZ010000030.1, on the reverse strand, counting down.
ACCTAGTACGACTGATGGGTTGACAATACTTGCTTTAAGCCCTTCTTCGATTCCCCTCCACACTTCCATTTCCGCCCGGTACTTGCTCTTTGCATAGGCTGAATTGTAGGGCGAATCCTTCCACACTGATGCTTCAGTGAATTCTCCTTCTCGAGCAGTGCGGCCCAATGCTGCGATCGAACTGATATGGCACAGAGGGATTTCAGCGCGTAGACAGGCATTCACCATATGTGCCGTTCCAGATACGTTCACTTCATACATCTTCTGGTGATCGCGTCTATGGAAAGACACGATAGCAGCGGCATGATAACAGCGCGCACAGCCATCCAGGTATGTATCGTGAACGGCCATATCCAAGAGATCTCCTTCCACCCATTCGATTCGTTCGGTCAATGAATCGATATCATCATTCTGATGATAGAATCTGAGCACTGCGTAGAACTCATCCATATCAGATGAGGCCCTCCTCAGCGCTCTTACTTGGATTCCTTGAGACACATGGTCATACACCAAGCGAGTGCCTACCAATCCCGTTGCTCCTGTGATGAAGACCATGCGGCCGAAGATAACATGGTTGCAGTGCTTGATACCCACAAGAATGATCGAGAAGAATCAATTAGATTTAGCACCGTAGAGAAGAGGTATGTCAAAGAAGAAGATAGGGAGATTCGATAGAGCAGATTTTCCAGAACTGGGCTTGGAAGGGATCAAGGTCAAGGTGGATACAGGGGCCTATACCTCATCGCTCTATGCTTCATCCATACATGTGCGTAGGTACAAGGGCACACCCTATCTCTACTTCAAGTCCCTAGGACCTGATCATCCCGATTACCATGGGAAGACCCATAAATTCTCAGAGTATTTCAAGAAGAATGTCAAGAGTTCATCCGGTCGATCGGAATCGCGTTATTTCATCGAGACGACCATAGTGCTCTTCGGACAAGAATATCCGATCACCCTTTCCCTAACAGACCGCAGATCCATGCGTTATCCGGTATTATTGGGCAGGAAACTCATCCGTGACAATTTCATTGTGGATGTGAATCGTTCCAATCTTTCATTGAAAGCAAGCCGGAAAAAGGAAAAGACCTCAGCAAATAAGTGAATGGAAGCGATGCGTATCACAGATCATGAGATACCGGGCGGTAAAGATGCCCACTTACGTATCAATGTTGCCGGCCTACCCTCGGGGACCGAGATACACATCAATGTGCATGTGTACCGATCCAAGAAACCCGGACCCTGTGTGCTCTTGCTAGGTGGAATGCACGGAGATGAGGTCAATGGAGTGGAGATCGTGCGAAGAGTCGTGGCTTCCAAGGCATTGAAATCGCTACAGAAAGGCTCGGTCATCGCTATTCCCTTGCTCAATGTATACGGCTTCATCAATTTCTCTCGGAGTGTGAGGGATGGCAAGGATGTGAACCGGAGTTTCCCTGGAACTAAGAATGGTTCATTGGCCTCCCGAGTCGCCTACCTGATGTCAAAGGAGATACTACCGCATATCGATTACGGAGTGGATTTCCACACCGGAGGATCTACTATTCACAACTTTCCCCAACTACGGGTGACCAAGGACGATGCGCGCGCACTAGAACTTGCACAGATATTCTCCCCTCCGATCATACTGAAGAATAGACCTATCCCCAAGTCCCATAGATTGCATGCTTACAGATCCGGAAAACCCATCTTGGTATTTGAAGGCGGTGAATCCCTGCGGATCGATGAAGACTCCATCCAAACGGGTATCCAAGGGATTCATCGGATACTGAATCATGAGGGGATGCTTTCCATGCCTATGGATCAGGCAGAAAGTAAAGTGTACGACAGCTCGAAATGGGTGAGAGCATCCAAAGCAGGCCTGGTCAATCTGATGGTCAGAGCCGGTCATGGCGTAAGAAAAGGAGAAGTGCTGGCCTATATACACGACCTTGGCACTTTGAAGCGGACAGGTATCAAATCTCCCAAAGATGGACTGGTGATAGCGCATGTCAACAATCCCGTGGTCAGCCGGGGAGATGCCCTGTTCCACATTGCAAGTTGAAAAAAGCCCCCATTGAACAAGCTACAGACATATTCCTTATCGCCTACGATCCTGATAGAAAGTGCCAAAGAGATATTCACGCTCCTTAAAAAGCACAAACTAACAGAGTCACAGATATTCATTCTGGCCGACACACAGACCAGCGAGCACTGTCTGCCACTCATCGAAAGCGAACTACCGGGTGGAGGTAGGCGCACAATACTTCTGGATATCCCTTCAGGAGAAAGCACCAAGACCTTGGCCACTGCCCATGACCTCTACAGTCGGCTCATGGAATATGAGGCCGATCGCAAGAGCCTGCTACTGAATGTAGGTGGTGGTATGGTCTGTGACCTAGGGGGATTTGTAGCAAGCACCTACAAGCGTGGAATCCAATGGATAAACATCCCTACCACCGTGCTGGCCCAAGTAGATGCTGCCATAGGTGGAAAGACCGGTCTCAATCATCACGGTGTGAAAAATGTGATCGGCACATTCGAGCAGCCCCTGGCAACACTCGTCTATCCGCAATTCCTCAATACGCTTCCCAAGCGCGAGGTGCTGGCCGGCTTTGCTGAAATGATCAAGCATGCTCTCATTGCATCTACTGATCTTTGGGAACAGATGCTCAAGGCTCCATACATCGACCTACCCTTGATCAAATCCCTTATCGGCCCAAGCATGGTCATCAAAGAAGAGATCGTCAGTCGGGATATGCACGAGACCGGAGAGCGTAAGAAGTTGAATTTTGGTCATACCATAGGTCATGCACTGGAAAGCTATATGATGGAATCACCCGAACGGGACCTGCTCCATGGTGAGGCAGTAGCACTGGGTATCATGGCCGAAACCTATATCTCACATAAGAAGGGCTACATCACCGAGTCACTCCATGAGCAGATCGCTGGCTTCATCGCTCAACACTACGAATGTCCTCCCTTACATGAGAGTAACTACCATCGGATACTCGAGATCATGAAGCAGGATAAGAAGAAGCGATCCAGTGAATTGAACATGACCTTGTTAAAAGGGATAGGGGAAGCGGTCATCGATCGAAATCCTAAAATGGACCTGGTCATCGATTCCCTCACTTACCTGGAAAGATACCCTTTCAAAGGATGATTGAGATCGCAATCGATACGTCCAAGAATCGATCATCTTCTATCCGTCTGCCACTGTCCAAGAGTGTACTCAATCGGGAGCTGGTCCTCTTGGGAGAACAGGTACGTTCCCGATCATTCGAAACATCACTTTGGCCGGAGGATTCTTCAAGAATGCTCGCACTTCTTCTATCGGACGAAAAAAACCTGGATGTAGGACCTGCAGGCACCACTATGCGCTTCATGACTGCCTTCTTCGCATGTGGCGAACGAGAGATACACTTATCAGGAACTGAGCGGTTGAACCAGCGGCCTATCGCCCCTCTGGTAGAAGCTCTGCGTGATCTCGGTGCTGATATCGACTATCAGCATCGACCCGGCTTCCCTCCTCTTCATATTCTCCCGGTACGCTCTATCGGAGGCACTATACAGGTCACTGCTCAGGTCAGTAGTCAATTCATTTCTGCCCTTCTTCTCAATGGTCATTGTATGGAGAAAGGCTTGGAATTGGAAATCCTGCCTCCTATTACTTCTCGTCCTTACATCGATATGACACTCTCCATATTGGATCGTGCTGGAATCGAAGTGGTCCAAGAAAGGAATGTTCTGAAAATACGCCCTGGTGCGGTCGATTCCGAGTTCGAGCTGTCCCAAGAGAAGGACTGGAGTGCTGCTGCCTATTTCTATGGGCTCATAGCGACTGGGGCATTGGATGAATTGACACTCAGCGGCTTGACTATGGAATCGGTACAAGGGGACCGTATTCTCGCAGAATTATTCCGCCCTCTTGGTGTCAGGAGCACAAGTACAACTGAAGGCATCCAGTTGAATCGGGATACTCCTAGTATCGACAGGCTAAGGCTTGATCTCAAGGATCATCCGGATCTGGCACAACCCATCGTATTCACATCTTTTGCGATGGGCATTCCTTGCGAATTGACAGGTCTGGCTACTCTGCCGATCAAGGAGACCGATCGGCTATCGGCCATGCAGGAAGTACTATCCGGATTCAGTGCCCAGGTCGAGATCGGAGAGGACCACATAAGCGTAAGTGGTAGACCGGTAGCTCCAAGTGAGTGTATTCTCCCTAGTTATGATGACCATCGCATGGTCATGTCATATATCCTGTTAGCGACAAGGGTGGAGAAACTAAAGATCGAAGGGCACGAAGCGGTCGCAAAATCCTTTCCGGATTTCTGGGATCAGTGTGCGCAGATCGGTTTCGACATCAGAACTGCCATCTGATCTGCATGCGCAGGTCGGTGCGGGTATTTCCTTGGATCTCTGTGAGCCCTGAACTGATCGTTTCGCGGTCAGAATAGCGCCAGCGAGCATATTTCACATACAGATCCAGATCTCTGCCCAGTCGCACACGCACCACTGCATAATAACGGACTCCGGTCCCTGAGTAGGCCGGAATGCTATAGAAATACAGCACGTCATTCTCATAGGCATAGAGTCGTGCATCGAAGTCCTCTGTGTCGAAAAGCGCATATCTCAAGGTGAGATCGACCGGGAAGTCCTTACGTCTGAACAATAGATCTTGATAGAGGATGGTA
>JABDLZ010000029.1 GCA_013001705.1 Flavobacteriales bacterium | reverse complement strand
TGATCTTCAGACGAGAGTCCCTTATAACGGATGTCTTGCATGATCTCCTTGCTGGTCTGCTCCAATGCAGGCACTCCATAGCGACCTTCCAAGTACGCTCTCAAGGTATCAGTAAGCTCGCTGTAGTAGGTCTTCTTCTTATAGGTTTCTGGAGCTTGACTCTCGCGGAGTTCTTTCAGTCGGGCCAAGGCCTGCTCATGTATCGGAATCGCGGGCACCGGTCTCGGTCCGAATACATCTACGGTTCCCTTCCGTTTCAACCGCAGGATCACGAGCACAATGAGTAATAGAATGGCTGCAATAAGGAGATAGGGCCAGTTCAGACTCAACCAATCCTTGAAGGAAAAGGGTTCGTGATAGATCGGTTTGATGTCCAGAGGCGCTGCCGTGGTATCGACCTGCACCGTGTTGACACTCAGTAGCATGGCCTCTGTGTAGAATAGCTCATCATCGTAGGTGATGGGAAGCGGTCGAATGGCATAGTACCCGGAATCCCATGAGGTGATGATCAGGGCTTTTTCCAAGGTGTAGGTCTCTTCGTGGGAAAGAGTGTCTATGGGTAGACTCTCAACGATCTCAATAGAACGGTGCAAGGTGTCTTTCAGTTGAGGCCATTGTAGCAGGGAGGGGTCATTAACCCCAGAAGCAGTGATACGATAGGTGGTCTGCTCTCCGATACGGATGTCCAGTGTGTCCAGTCGGGTATCGATACGAACTTCTTGAGCAGAGAACATACCTGCACACATCAGCGCTATTCCGAGCAGTGACCCTCTCATCTGCGTTTGAATAGTTTCATAAGTGGCGAGATGTATTCCCCATCAGTGAATACCCGCTCGAAATCGACTCCGGCCTTTCGGAAGGATTCTTCCAGGGCTTGCTGATTTTTCAAAGAAGCGTCCCGGTAAGTTTCCCTCACTTTCTTGGATGACGTATCCACCCAGCGTTCTTCCCCGGTCTCTCGATCCAGGAATTGGACCAGACCAATATCGGGCATCTCCATCTCCCTGCGATCCGAGATCTGGAGGGCGATACAATCATGGCGCTTGCTGGCGATCTTCAATGGGTCGCGATAGGAATTATCCTGGAAATCAGAGAGAACGAAGGCGATACTCCGTTTCTTGACCACATTGTTGAGATAGCGTAGGGCTTCACCGATATCCGTGCCCCGGGACTCGGGTCTGAAATCCAATAGTTCACGGATGATCTTGAGGATGTGGCTTCGGCCCTTCTTGGGAGGGATGAATTTCTCCACTTGATCACTGAAGAATATCACACCCACCTTATCATTGTTCTGAATGGCACTGAAAGAAAGGACGGCAGATATCTCAGTGATCATATCCCGCTTGGTCATCACCTGTGTACCGAAATCATCGGAGGCACTCACATCGATGAGCAGCATCACGGTGAGTTCTCTTTCCTCTTCGAATATCTTGACATGCGGGATCCCGGTGCGAGCGGTGACATTCCAATCGATGGTGCGGATCTCATCTCCGGGAGAATACTCGCGTACCTCTGAGAAGGCCATTCCACGCCCTTTGAAAGCAGAGTGATATTCCCCACTGAAGAGCTGATTGGATTGCCTACGGGTACGCAATTCAATCCTCCTCACGCGCTTGAGAAGGTCGGTCGTATCGCGCTGTCGATCGGCCATGATCAAGGTACTTCTACTTGATTCAGAAGTTCTTTGATGATGTCTTCAGATGTTACATTCTCAGCTTCTGCCTCATAAGTGAGGCCGATACGATGCCGGAGGATATCAGCGGCTACTCCGCGTACATCCTCGGGTATCACAAATCCTCTGTGCTGTGTGAAGGCATAGGCCTTGGCAGCAATGGCCATACTGATACTCGCACGCGGTGATCCTCCGAATGAGATGAGGTCTTTCATGTTCTTCAAGCCGTAGTCCTCTGGAGCACGAGTAGCAAATACAATGTCCACGATATACTGCTCGATCTTCTCATCCATATAAATCTCACGCACGGTCTGACGGGCCTTTAGGATCTGTGCCGGTTCTACGATCTTATTGGGTTGTGGATAGGGCTTGGCGCTGATGTTGTTGCGGATGATCACCTTTTCCTCTTCGCGACTCGGATAGCCGATCACCACCTTCATCATGAATCTATCAACTTGGGCTTCAGGGAGGGGATAGGTTCCTTCTTGCTCGATGGGATTCTGCGTGGCCAATACGAGGAAGGGCTCAGGTAGTGTATGAGTCTCTGGACCAATGGTGACTTGACGTTCCTGCATCGCTTCCAGTAGTGCACTTTGGACCTTGGCGGGAGCACGATTGATCTCATCAGCTAGGATGAAGTTGGAGAAGATAGGTCCTTTCTTGACCAGGAAATCCTGATTGCGCTGATCATAGATCATGGTACCGACCAGGTCAGCAGGTAGTAGATCCGGAGTGAATTGTATGCGGCTGAAATCCACATTGATGCACTTGCTCAATGCCGTGATGGCCAAGGTCTTGGCCAATCCAGGTACACCTTCAAGTAGTATGTGACCGTTTGAAAGCAAGGCCAAAAGCAACTTTCCGACCATGTCCTTCTGACCGATGATGACCTTTTCCATCTCTAGGTCCAAGAGGTCGACAAATGCACTTTCTTGTGCAATGCGTTCGGTCAACGCCTGTATGTCTGGAGCTCCCGATCGTTCGGTTTGGGTGGATGTCACTGATTCTTCCATAAAAACGTCTGATTGATGCACGCAAAATTGACGGATAAGCAGAGGTCGTGGTCTAGCTGTGCTGTTAATATTTGTTAACACTCCTGCTTGGTGCTGTGAATATCTGAATTCCGCTGATCATGGGCTTATTTAGAGATTTGGAATTCGTACCTTACTCTAATCTTAAATCAAAATCCGATGAGCAAACTGACCTTGGAGAAGACCATTGAACACGTGAGGGATTTCCATGACGCATTCGGTATCGAGAATAGCGGATCACCCACCGTTTCACTACCTCCTGAAGAGATCGACCTGCGCTATAAATTGATGCGTGAGGAGAATGAGGAGTATCTGGACGCGGCCAAGAGCGGTGATCTGATAGAAGTGGCCGATGCTCTTGGAGATATGTTGTACATCCTCTGTGGGACCATCCTCAAGCATGGTCTTCAACACAAGATCGAAGCGATCTATGAAGAGATCCAACGGAGCAATATGTCCAAGCTTGGCCCTGGAGGTATCCCGATCTATCGGGAAGATGGCAAGGTCATGAAGGGACCCGACTATTTCAAGCCGGACATCCAGGCGATACTAGATAGGGAAGAAGAGATCGTATGAAGTCTGCCGAACTTCTCGATCGATTGATGGCGGGAGCCAAGCAATCTGCATGGGGTCTGAAGAAATTGAATTTCACTCTCCTAAGAGTGATCCCCTTCAACCTTCCCCATAAGTTCAAGATCACCCGGATCACCGATGAGTTGGTAGAGACCGAGCTTCCTTTCCGTAGGAAGAACCTGAATCATCTGAAGGGCATCCATGCCTGTGCGATGGCCACATTGGCCGAGTATACCACCGGACTCTTCTTGCTATCCAAATCGAGTTCTGGGGGATATCGGCTGATCATGAAGAGTATCCATGTCGAGTATCACTATCAGGCTAGAAGTAAAGTGACCGCATCCTTCGGGATGAGTGCAGAGGAGTTCGACCGGAAGGTCAAGGCTCCACTGGAACGGGATGGACTGCTTCTGGATGAATTCTCGGTCAAGCTCTATGATGTAGATCAGAATCTTGTGGCCACTGGTACGATGGAATGGCAGCTAAAGGATTGGAAGAAAGTCAAGAGCAAGTGATCGGATATGTACCTTTAGCTGAATGAAACTACTTCTTAAGATCGCACTCTCCACCTTGGCCGTTTTCGGACTGGCCTATCTCTTGAATGGAATCGTGGTAGACAGCTGGCAGAGCGCCTTGTTGGTCGCCATCATTCTCGGATTCCTCAACACGTTCATCCGGCCGATTCTCATCTTTCTTACCATACCCATAACCATCATCACTTTGGGATTGTTCCTCCTGGTGATCAACGCTGGGCTTGTCCTTCTCTGTGATGCACTGATCTCTGGATTCAGCGTGCACAGTTTCTGGTGGGCCTTGGGCTTTTCGATCCTGCTGAGTATCGTTCAGAGTATCCTATACAATATGTTCGGGGTGAAAGGCAAGAAGAAGCAGGCCCGCTCGGAATAAAAAAAGGCCACCTGTCGGTGACCTCTTCTTGTATCAAATATCTTGAATCTTGAATCAGAACACCTCGCGTCCAGCGAAGTGGAATGACCCTTCGATCTCCGCATTCTCATCGCTATCCGATCCATGGATCGCATTGGCCGCAATGGACTCAGCATATAGCTTGCGGATGGTTCCTTCAGCAGCTTCTTCTGGATTGGTCGCACCGATCAATTCCCTGAAGTCTGCTACAGCATTGTCTTTTTCCAAGATGGCGGCAACGATAGGACCCGAAGTCATATACTCGACCAGTTCTCCGAAGAATGGACGTTCCTTATGGATTGCGTAGAAGGCCTCTGCATCGACCCTGCTTAACTGCGTGAATTTCATTGCCTTGATGATGAATCCAGCTCCATTGATCTTCTCAAGTATTGCTCCGATGTGACCATTCTCGACCGCATCAGGCTTGATCATCGTAAAAGTTCTTTTCCCTGCCATTTTCTATTCTGTTTTTTAAGCGGTGCAAAAGTACTGCTATATCCATTGTAGACAAGCCAATGGAGATACCCATCAAGCAGATACTTTCGCAGCATGGTATTCAGTCAAGAAAGAGTAGATGCATTTAGAGATCTGCTCTCTACATCCTCGCGGATCATGGTCATAGGTCATCGCTCTCCAGATGGAGATGCGATAGGGAGTTCGATGGCCATTACGCACTTCCTGCGCTCCTTGGGCAAAGAGGTGAGCGTATGGATGCCAGATGCCTTTCCCGATTTTCTCAGCTGGATCCCAGGAGCGAGCGATATCCGTATCTATGAAGGGAGTGGTAAGGAGGCCAATCGCATCATGGCCGACAGTGATCTGATCCTCTGTATGGACTTCAATCGGAGCGATCGCACAGGTCCCATGTCGCAGGTGTTGATGAACACAGAGACACCCAAAGTGGTCATCGATCATCACTTGTATCCGGCCGATGAATTCGTAGTCACATTCTCAGAGACGCAGGCGAGCAGCACCTGTGAATTGGTCTATCGCTTGATAGAGGCTATGGGAGAGAAAGAGCGCGTAGGAATGGACATAGCACATTGTGTGTATTCTGGCCTGGTGACCGATACCGGATCTTTCAAGTACAATGTCCATCCGCATACGCATCGGATCGCTGGAGAATTGGTCGATCTCGGTCTCAATAGTGCAGAAGTGCAGAGTGCGCTTTTCGACACCCAATCCGAACAACGCTTACGCTTATTGGGATACGCCTTGAGTGAGAAGATGAGATACTTTCCGGCACACAATGCCAGTTATATCACCTTGAGCAAAGAAGAATTGAAAAGATTCAACTACAAGAAAGGGGATACAGAAGGCTTAGTGAACTATGGGCTGAGTATCGCAGGTGTCAAGTTCACGGCATTGGCATCAGAGAAAGATGGTGTGGTCAAGATCTCATTCCGCTCCAAAGGAGATCTGGATGTGAATGTGATCGCCAATGAATATTTCGGAGGAGGAGGCCATAAAAATGCGGCCGGTGCGCGTTCTGAAGAAGGTCTTCTTAGGGTAATTGAGATCATCGAGGGTATCATCAAAGGACTTCCTACAGCATGAGAGTACTATGTATCATATCGATAGCACTAGTAACCGCGATGGCGTGTAAAGAGAAACCTCAGACCCGTCAATTGAGCCCACAGGAGATGGAGGAACAGTTGATCCAGATGAACGAGCGGATGACCGGTCAAGAAAAAGAATCGATCGAAGCGTACATCCAGGAAAAAGATTGGCCCATGGACTCTACAGGTACAGGTCTGCGCATATGGATATATGAGGCCGTAGCTGGGCAAAAGGCTATACCTGGTCAGGTCGCTGAAGTAAGCTTTGTGGTGAATCTCTTGGACGGTACGGAGTGCTATCGGACTCCTGAAGGGGAGACCCGTACATTCAAAGTGGAACAATCCGATGTGGAATCCGGATTACATGAGGCCATTCAGCTCATGAGCGCTGGTGACAAGGCCAAGATCATATTGCCATCCCATCTGGCCTATGGTCTGGCCGGTGACCTGAACAAGATTCCACTCAAATCGACCCTGGTCTACGATATCACACTTCACTCCCTCCGATGAGGCTTTCCTCTATTCTTTTATTCATCTGTATGCTATGCGCCTGTGGTCATGATCCTCATCCGGGGTACAGTGAACTCGAGCGAAGTGGCCTGCCCTTTAAGGTGCTCAGTTTCGATGAGCAAGGTGTATCGATAGGTCACACAGATATGGTCAAATTCCACATGTCCCTGTATAGCGGTGACTCACTCTGGTGGTCTACGGATGAGGTGCGAGTGATACAATCGGATTCAA
>JABDLZ010000028.1 GCA_013001705.1 Flavobacteriales bacterium | reverse complement strand
ATATGGGTCTTGGAAACGCGGGTGCCTCCGACCAAGGAGGTCTTACCCTGGTCTCCTGATTTGGTATAGATCTTCATGTGGAGAAAGTGATTCTGTCTGCATTGACCTCATCGGTCTCTACGACTCCATCGCGGAGTCGGACGATACGGTGTGCATGACGGGAGATATCTTCTTCGTGGGTGACGAGTATGACGGTATTCCCGTTCTTATGAATGTCATCAAATAGGGCCATGATCTCATAGGAGGTCTTGGTATCCAGATTCCCGGTGGGTTCATCCGCCAGGATGATCGAGGGCTTGTTTACAAGTGCTCGGGCGACAGCTACACGCTGTCGCTGCCCACCGGAAAGTTCGTTGGGACGATGGTCCATCCGGTCACCTAGGCCGACCATGGTCAAGACCTCTGAGGCACGGTCTATTCGTTCACTCTTGGGCATTTCAGCGTAGATCAAAGGCATGGCCACATTCTCTAAAGCGGTATATCTCGGCAGTAGATTAAAGGTCTGGAATACGAATCCGATCTCCTTGTTGCGAATACCTGCTAGCGCATCGTCCCTCAGACGACTCACATCTGTTCCATTGAGCCAATAGTTTCCTGAGGTCGGGGTATCCAAGGCTCCCAAGATGTTCATCAAGGTGGATTTTCCGCTTCCCGAGGGTCCCATCAGGGCTACATATTCGTTCTGAGCTATGCTGAGAGACAGCCCATTGAGTGCTCTCACCTCCTGCGTACCGACCTGATAGATCTTGAACACATCACTTACCTTGATGATCTCTTCCATCTTGCGCGAAGATATGTCTTGACGGGATGTTCAGCAGTCGAATTGTCCAGCGGTACTGGTCAATAACGAATGGTGAAATGCTCACCCGAAAGCCCCTTCTTGAAGAAGAGCATGCCACACCAGAATACGTCCACCGACAAGGTCACTTCCCGATGGTCGCGTACCGTATCCCATGCACGCTCCATCCCTTCAGACCAATGGATATCATCCAGGATCATCACTGCATCTTCACTTAGATGTGGAATGATCGCCTCCACATATTGCACTGTAGATGCTTCTCGATGATTCCCATCTACATATACGACATCGAAGGGATCAGATTCCTGAAGGACCTTCGGGAGTTGCTCATCAAAAGGGCCCAAATGCCATTGAATCGAGGGGAATCGCGGTCCAAAGCGTGATTGCGCCATGTGATGGACCGCAGCGCTGGCCTCTATGGTATGGACCTCAGCTCCTGCAGATGCAAGATAGGCCGTAGACACTCCGAGACTCGTGCCCAATTCCAGAATGTGTTTCGCTGATCGATGAGCACACAAGCGATGAAGGAACATACATTGGGCCGGGGTGGATAGGCTTCTAGAGGCAATAGAGGCTGCTGTAGCGGTGCTCTTCCTTTGCTTGAATGAAGAACCGGCTCCGTGCTCCTCGAAATCGATGGGGGAGTCGTCATTGAGAAATCCCTTCCGCACTTCTTCGATCTCTGAAATTCCTGTGGACGGGCCTTTGAAGACTTTTTCGATCAAGTCGAAGAGAAAGGGAGAGTGTACCCCATGACGATTGACGCTTGCCTTGCGATACCGCAGATACGAACGGGCCCTTTGCTTCCAATCCATCGATCAAACATAGAGAATCATGTGTGGATGGGAAGGATGCGAACTAGGGCAGATACGGATGGGTCAAAAAAAGAATCCGACATACGCATGTCGGATTCTAAAAATTCTGTGCGCATGAGAGGACTCGAACCTCCACACCTTGCGGCACTGCCACCTGAAGACAGCGTGTCTACCAATTTCACCACATGCGCTCGAAAGGTGCGGTATGCACTTAGGCCGTGTGAGGCATACTGGATTCGAACCAGTGACCCCTACCCTGTCAAGGTAGTGCTCTGAACCAACTGAGCTAATGCCTCAATCTCTATTTGAAGATAAAAAACCCTGCGTTACAGGGTCTTTATCGGTGTGGGCGCTGAGGGATTCGAACCCCCGACCCCCTCGGTGTAAACGAGGTGCTCTGAACCAACTGAGCTAAGCGCCCGATTTGAAGGAGTGCAAATATATAGCAATATCATATCTCTACAAGAAGCCTGGCGGCAATAAAAAACCGACCTCCAAAATGAAGGTCGGTCCTTGTCAGAATATCTTGTCAAATGCTATTGCAGGATAAATCGATAGGGCAGATTGTACTGCACCTTGACCGGTTTTCCTCGTTGTTTACCAGGAGACCAATTAGGCATGCTCTTTACAACTCGTATCGCTTCTTCATCACAACCTCCTCCAATACCGCGTAGCACTTTCACATCGGAGATGTTTCCGTTCTTCTCTACCACGAAGGTGAGTACCACCATTCCTTGGATTCCACTCTCTTTGGCAAGTGTGGGGTAACGGGTATTCTTACTCAGGTATTCGAACATCGCCTTCTCTCCACCGGGGAATGAAGGCATGGTCTCTACAATGGTGAAGATCTCATCTTCTACAACTTCTTCTTCTTCCTCTTCGATGAACTCCACTTCGGTCTCTTCATCCACTTCACTGTCCGAGACATCTACTGTCTCTTCTTCTTCGGATTCATCTTCGATGATCTCCATGACCACTTGTTCTTGCTGTGGGGGTGGAGGTGGGGGTGGTGGTTGTTGGATACTCACTGGAACGATCTCATCTTCCAGATTGTCGCCCATGTATTCGCCTAATCCTGTGACCTGTACATCATACCATCTCCATTGGAAGGAGACCAAGGTGAATGCCAGACCAGCGACCAGACCTAGGGTCATTAATGCCGATTTGCGCGTCTCAAGATTCGCTTCTTCTGTCTTTTTCGGTTCCATCGATCAGGAATTTAACAGCGTTAAAAATACACTTCTAGAACTGAAACAGCTCCATTTTCAGATTATTGTACACCTGAGGGAGCGATCCGTTCAACGTATCAGCTTAAAAATCACAATTCCAAGCAAGGCGCCCAAGAAGTTGGCCAGAGCATCATACCAATCGAAGAATCGTTCTTCAAAAAACAGATGCTGCATAGCTTCCATCGCTATACCATATAGGGTTGCCAATACGACCGAGGTCAGGATGGCAGTGTCAGCACAGACATGTACCAGCCAAAGGGCAATGAGTACTTGGAGAATGAGATAGACCAGTAGATGGGCCAGTTTATCTGCATGGAGCAGATCGACCTGAGGTAGGTCCCGCCCCGGTAAGGCGCTGAGAAACAAGATGATCGCTGCCCATCCAAGGGTGAGAACTGCGATCCGCGGTGGTTCAGTCCACCATCTCAGCATAATCCTCAGCAGTCATGAGCGCATCGAATTGACCCGGGTCGCTCATCTTGATCTTGATCATCCACCCTTTGCCGTAAGGGTCGCTATTGACCACATCTGGAGAATCAGCCAGTTCTTCATTCACTTCTACCACCTCACCACTCAGTGGCATGAAGAGGTCTGAAACGGTCTTCACGGCCTCAACCGTGCCGAAAACTTCTTCTGCATCCAGTTCTTCACCTTCGGTCTCTATCTCTATGAAGACGATATCTCCGAGTTCTCCTTGGGCAAAATCCGTGATACCGACCAGAACGGTATCATCGCCTTCTTTCTTGACCCATTCGTGGTCCTTGGTATAGCGCAGATCTTTTGGTGTGTCCATATCAGGTATGATTCATTGTGCGAGCGTGAATCTAAGAGCAATTCCCGCATTGATGTTCGATGTACGGAAAGAAATAGAGACTTTGGGGTCATTGATCTGATGATCGTAGAATGCCCTCAAGGTCAGATTCCTATTTAAGGTGTAGTCGGCCGAGGTCTTCAGAGAGAAGATCCTCTGCCCTGATGTAGGTAGATTGGTCCGTTCGTTCATGGACCGGGTCAAGGTGATATTATCCCTGATCGACAGGTCAGCTCGTACGTTCATATCGCTGGTCGGATTCTTTGCCTGACCCAGTTTGAATGGGAACTTCACATCGGTGAATCGATATCCTGCTCCGATGATGAGCTCGCTGCTCCGGTTCTCTGTCAGCTGATAGTTGCTCAATGTGAAACTCAAGGTCCTGTTCTTCCTGATCTCAAATCGCGTGATAAGGCTGTTCTGCCAGGTCATGTCGATATTGATCAGTGGGCTCAGCTGCTCCGAAATGCTGATACTCCCTACCTGTAGTTGAGGGATATAATTCCCACTCTGGTCGGTGGCTGATGGAATGCCTTCTATCTCCTCATAGAACAGGTTGGTGGTATATGTGCCTACCGAATAGGTGGATCGGTAGGAATGGCTCAGCGTGACCGAGCGGAAGATCTTCTTCAACTTCTTGTTCTTGGACAAGCCGTCATACGTGATGCGCCAGTTAGGCATAGGTATCACCGATAGGGGATCCAGTTTCACCTTGGAAGGATCCTTATCGGTATAAGCTGCCAAGAAGGCCGGTATGACCACATCCTGACTGGTGCTGTCGTATCCGGAATAGTAGCCATTGTCCGTTACGGTCGAGAAGGGATTGTCTGCAGCTATGCGCTGTGAGATCACCCTTCTATTATCCAAGAAGGTCTGGAATACCTCAGAGGCATTGGTCTGTTCATCATCCTGCGCAAAGGCCGATCCCCAAGTGATGATGGATGCGCTGTAGGAACCGGTCTCCAATGGATTGTCATTGACATAATCTGCGATGTCCTCATTGTATCTGAAGAAACCGTTGGTATTCTGTGACTCGGTGCTGGTGGCCGTCAACTCGATGCGGAAGCTCTTGATCGGTTCTATATTGGCCCGGATATTCAAGTTGGCCGAATAGGTGGTGGTATAGGGTCTATTGATATAGGGGTTCTCTACAAGATAGCCTCTCCGTGCCGCTTCAAAGGGGTAATCCCTATCCTGGAATCCGACAATGAATCCAGCCCCTGGACCTTGGAACTGATTATCGAAGCCCAGCACATTGGTATTCTGTGCATAGCCGGGAAGCAAGGTCCCTTCGGTCTGATTATAGGTCACGGAGATGTTCTTCAACATCATCAGGAATTTCGCTGTCTCTTTCAGGATATTGAATGAACCATCATCCCGCTTGTCCTTCTTCTTATCCTTTTCGTCTTTATCGCCCTTGTCTCCTTTCTCGTCCTTCTTATCCTCTTCCTTTTGATTCCTATTGTTCCGTCCTCTGGAGCGAGAGGAGTTCCGATTGGCCTCTTTGAGGAAAGGCACCTTGTTATAGAGGTTGGTCATGTTTATCTGACCATTGACATTCATGTTCCTCGAATTCTGAATGGTATTTCCGAGGGTATCTTGGGAGAACGGTGCCCTCTGCCAGTTGTAGGTCCCGTTGTATCCTGTATTCACAGTGATCCAATCTGTGAGTGGGAATTTATCCAAGGGCAGTCGGTAGGTTACATTGAAATTGTGATTGTAATCTGTGGTCTCACCGAAGTTCTTGATACTGGTCCAAACACTGTCCTTAAACACTTCATACTCATCTCGATCATCCCTATCTACCCGTCCGATGGGTTCTCCGATGATGGCCGCATTGTTGGCTGTGAAGTTGAGTTTGAGCGACTTGGTGATATCGTACTTCAGGTCATATACCCGTTGCCAGTTGAAGGTCTTGGTGTACTGTGCCGGTGGAGTGAAATCGAAGAACTGATTGTTGTTGCGTGATTGATACTCGCTGTAGGTCCGATTCACATCCGTGCGGAAGGAGAATTGGCGGGGTCCCAGATTGAAGTTGAACTCCTTGAGCAGTTTGAGCCACTTGGATTTCTTGATGAAACCGATATTGGCAAAGGGTTCCACTTTGAGCGGTTTGGGCTGATAGTTATAGCTCAACCCTCCGTTGTAGGTCTTGTTGTTATTGAAGCGCGTATTGATATCGTAGCTCCTGAATTCGTTATAGCTGTATGAAAAGGTGAAGTTGGATATGTCGAATGGAGTGGGTGAGCCCTGTGCATCCTTAGACCGTTCTTTTCTGACGTTGGTGAAGTTGATACTCCGCCTTCGGGTATAGGTCCTTCGCCTGCGTTTATAGGCTTTGGGGTCTTCACTGTTGGGAGCGATGTCGCTGGTCTCCAGGTCAGGGGATAGCGGGTCGAATTGTGGATCGGAGATGGTCTCAGAGAATCCGACATACATCGGCACCTTGACCCCGCTTTCCTCCGGAAGGAATTTGCCCAGTTCGATATTGCTGGAAGCATCCACTCCCCGGATGGTCTCCCGTTGGCGTTCACTCACTTTCTTCTCAATACTTCCAAAGCCGGGAGTACTGTAATTACCTGCCACAGAGAGGTTACCCAGATCGGCCAGCTGAGTATTCATACGGGCGATGGCGGCCCAGCCTCCACGCTGATCGAAATCGGCCAGTCTCAGCTCGTTCACCCAGACTTCAGCACACTTGTCAAATCCAAGATCGGTGGTCCAGATGTTCTCATCACTCTTCGGGTTCCGTATCCCTATCATGATGGTCTTGACTGCACTCAGTACCGGATTACCCACAACCGTGATCCTACGATCGGCATCATTGACCACGTAAGGAATGTTGATCGCTTGACCGATACTGTTACGTGTAGCTTTCGCATCACGGAGCTTTTCGAACTCGATCTCCATATCGTTCCGCTCAGGCCATATCTCATCATCCAATGCAGCAAACCATTCGGTAGGATAGACCGGGATCTCATACTCATAGAAATTCTGATCGAAGTCAGAACCCAAGCGCACGAAGACGGTGATATCTCCGTATTTCAGGTCTTGGAATTCATCATCGGTCTCCGCATGGATGAACATCTTCAGCTTGCGGTAGGATCGCATATCCACATTGACATTCCTGAATGCAGCACGGGCATCCCCATCCGAGAGATTGCAGACCTCAAGTGCCAGACTCTGTTCGTTGAGATTGGCCAGGTTGGCCGTGGCGGTATTGACCTCACGTTGTATGCCCGGTGGCAATACATAATTGATAGGGTCGCGATTCCCGTTCTCCTCGATGTTCACGGCAGAGATGTTGAACAGCGTGTTCCCTACTTCACCGATAGGTCCCTCTCCCGGTAGGCCGAGATCCTGAGTATATCTTCTCCACTCCCCTCGTATGAGCTCCAATCGGGCAAATCTCAGCGTCACCTGTTCTGTCCAGCCAGTCGTGAACATCCGGAAGAATCGGATACTCCTGAAGTCTTGGATATCCCCGACCCTACTTGCTCCAGGCACGGTGAGGTCTTGGATGGGGATTTTGAACTGATACCAGGTCACTGGTCGGCTGCCCGTCTGGGTGCTGGCAAAGGTCTCGAACTTATCGGTGATGTACCCTCCGATGTCCATTCCGGGTTCCAGATGCACCTTGTACTGGAAGTACCCTTCTGACTTACTTAGGTTCTGATCCAGGTTGACATCCTCATTGGTAGGGAGCGTGGTGGCCTGGGATGGGAAGTCATTGGGAGAATCAGCAGAGGTGATCGAATTTCCTTCGGTTTGATTGAATCGCTTATATCGCTCGATGATATTCAGGCCATCGGTGTCCACTCCCCTGAAGTATCTGTAGTTGTCATTGGCCGGGTCATCCTGTATGGCATTCTGTACCTCCGCTGGCAAGGAGCTGACGAATGCGGCCCGCAGCACGGACTCGGTCTGATCATCCATCCCGTCATAGCCCAAGTCCTGTTCTGAATTGGAGTCGGTGGTATTATCAAAGGCGTTGACGATGGCCTGGGTATTGGGGACGATCGCCCACTCGGTGGTGTCGACACTGGCCGCTAGGTCATCTGGACCTGTAGGTAGTCCATTCTCAAAGGACTTACGGCTATCGCGTAAGATGTCTTCTGAGATGTTCCCCAGGTTGAAATAGACATCCCCTCCTGTGGTATTGTCCGAATCATCGTTGAAGGGGTCCATCAACCAGAATTGGATGAATTCGATGTTGGATTGTTCGAAATCGGTCGTGGTCAGGCTTCTCATGATACCTGCCCAGTTGTCTGCCGGATTCTCCAGCTTGACGACTCCATCCTCTACATAGAGTTCATCCGCATTGAAATTATACGGCCCTCTCTCATTGGGGTAATAGGTCAGATCGAGGGTCGGGATGTTGGTCGGGGTACCCGGTGGCAGTTCTCTATTGGGGAAGACCTCTCTCTCCAGCACCTCACGCATCCGGTGATCGGATTGCATCTCATTGGTGATGTTATCAGGAGTGAGGTTGTTGTCCCGAAAGAATAGCGGGTCGATGACATACCAGCTCAGATGTGCCCTTCGGAAACCATAGCTCAGGTCATTGACCAGAGAAGCTCCAGGTATCAATTGGGGTGTGCTCGCCAATCGCCACTGGCTGATGTTCCTCAAGTCTATCGTGGACTGACTCCCTTCGAAATCATCGATATAGGAGACTCCTTCCTTGGTGATCGCCTTGGAATGACCCGGAATCAAGTGGGCGAATTCACCCGACATGGACAGATTGGACGTCTCCTTGGTACCATAGAACGGGAGTTTGTCCACCAATTTGGTCACGAAATCCGATTCGGTCTGATAGTTCGCATCCAGTCCCCAAATGGTATTGCTGATAGGCTCTTCTCCGAAATTGATCTTCTGCGTGATCGGTCGCTCGGTCAGATTCATGACCGTGGCACCGAGTATCAGATCATTGTTCATCTCATAATCGAAACGTGCACCGAGCAAGGTCTTGGTCTGTATGCTGAATAGGGAATTACTTTCAAGCGAGATCTTGATTGGAGTCTGCGACTCGAGCAGTCCACTGTTGAGGATCTTCACGCGACCGAGGTTGTAATCCACGGTGTAATCCACGTTCTCGATCAACTGCACCCCACCCGCAGTGACCTGAACGGAACCTTGTGGGACATTGATCGCATTGAGTGAGATCTCATCACTCGAAGCCGATTGATAGGTACCCTTGAGGCTGAAGCGGTTCTTCTCTGGAATCTGTCGGGCAGCAGTCTGGGTAGAATCATACAATTCGACATAGGAAATGGTCTCCGCCACATTGGCATCCACGCCTTCCTCCAGTAGTTTGTCATAGAGGAAATCCCCAAAAGGTCTTGTGGTACTGAAGAATATCCGCCCGTTACGCGCATTGATGGTACCTCCTTGCGTGGCGGCATTATCCACATAATCGAATACACCATCGGGAAAGGGATTGGTATTCTGATCGATACGGTCCATTCCCACCAGCTGGATCAATGGGATACCTTCCACCTCTTCTTGTGGAATGAAAGGAACATCGTACCCTTCCAGTGGGTCATTGTACCATACATCCAATCTGAAATTCTCCCGATTGACCTGAAAGGCTCCGATGGAGTAGACATTCTTCATCATCAAGTCCCATATCGGCAGACGTGGATTGGTGATGGTGGACTTGAGCATCTTCAAGAAAAGCGCATTGGGCGGGTCGACTCCATCGGTAGAGAAGTCACCTACTTGGAAGGTCTGACCATTGATGGTGTATTGATAGGCCACCGCCAGCACCTCATCGTTGTTCAAGGATTGATTGAGCGAGATGAAACCGAGTTGAGGATTGAAGGTGTACTCATTGGGGCTCAGTTTCCGGGCACTCTCCACTTCCTCGAAATGACGACTGGGAACTTGTCCTATGGCGGAGAGGTTACCCGTGACATTGGTGAATCCCCTGACTTCGGGAATACTATTGGCCACCGAGTAGATATTGTTCTGCGCATTGCTCGGGAAGACCCCCGGTCCATCCAATGGGACAAAGAACCCTCCAGGTACATCTGAAGGAGTGATGTCCGACTCGGGATCCGGAGGAAGCACCGATGCATCTTCTCCCAAGTCGGAGAATGCTACGATATTCCTATTCTCCTCGAATGCTGCCCTATTGTTGGTGATCCACACTTCTACCCGAGTGATATAGGTCTGGGAATTGACCACGGGTAGACTACGCATGGATTGATTGTAGCGCTCCTCGAAATAATGCGAAAGGAAATAGTGTCGATTGGCCTCGTAATCATCTACTTCTATATCGAAATCCTGGGTCTGGGCACCTCCTGAGACGTTGATCTCTTTCCGTTGACCACGTTCTTGGGAGAATATGGTAGTAGCTGTAAGCCTACCGAATCGCAGTTTGGACTTGATTCCGAACAGCGTCTGACTCCCCGTGATCAATGAACCGGACAAGGGCATGGTCACATCGCCCGCCTCCAAGAGCTGGATGATCTCATCTTCCTTACCCTCATACTGCAGCTTGATCTTATTCTCGAAATCAAATGAAGCCTCCGTATTGTAATTGAAATTGAGGTTCATCTTATCTCCGATACTACCCAGTAGATTCAATTGGATCTGCTGGTCGAAATCAAAGGTGGTGATGCTACGCTGGCGTTCTGGAATCCGGGGGTTGTCGGTCTTGGAACGATTGATCCCAAAGGAGAGTTCGGCCGTACCCTGAGGACGTATATCGATGGTATTTCCTCCAAATATCCGATCGAATACCTCACTCTCGATCTTCAGCGATGGAGCCAAGACCCCGAAATCCGAATTCTCTTCCTGCTCGGATTCATTCTGCTCGGTGACCATCTCGGTCCAGTTCTCCTGCAATGCATCCTCGAAACTGTAGTTCAAGAACTCCTGTTCGCTCATCGCGCTGGGATTCCTGAAAGGTATGTCACCGATATTCTGATAGAGGTAGTAATTGCCCGAACCTGGATCATACTCTGCACCTGACTCGATATTGGGTGGGTCCTGTAGATCGATCAATCCGCCTCCTGTTCCGAAGGGGTTATATGAATCCTGGATGGGATAGGGAAGGTCTATCTCTGGACTATCTACTGGCAGCGCCTCATCTGCCGAAAGGTTCTGAATAGCACGTGTGCGATCATTCGCGGGTGCCCATCGATCCGCATTGGAAGCATACATCGCCACGGTGAGTGCGATGGCACCAACCATGAAATGACTGTTCAATTTGGAGGAGGGTCTGCTCAATGGAAATACCGTTCAGAGTGTCTGAAGACTTTTCTTGATGAGTTGTTCAACCCCTAACTCATCGTCTGCTTCCTTTAAAATCGCGTTCAACGTTCTGTCCGCTCGGACTCTATCGAAACCAAGGGCACACAGTGCTGCTAACGCTTCCTGTTTGGCCATATTGCCTGATGGGACAGAATTCTCAGCGCTGATCTCGGGTAGGCTGATCTTTTCAGAAAGTTCCATCACGATCCGTTGCGCTAGTTTGGGACCTATCCCCTTGACGGATTTGAAGATCTTATCGTCCCGATCGAGGATGGCACGCTGCAACTGATCCACAGATAAATTGGACATGACACTCAATGCGATGGAGGTGCTCACTCCTGAAACAGAGATGAGTTGGCGGAAGATATCCCGTTCTGAGCGACTTAAGAATCCGAAGAGCTGATGATTGCTCGCTCCAGACCTTACATCCACTGTTACTGCATAGTGCACCAGCAGGGTACAGGACTCATCCTTCAAGGACTCGAAGGTCAAGGCCGAAATGCGCACCTCATAGCCTACACCATTGCAATCGATGATGGCCGTATCGGGGCTTTTCTCTACGAGTCTTCCTTTGATGAATGAGATCATTGTGACCGGCAGTCTTTTCGGGTAGTTAGAAGCGTGTAAAAGTAGAACTTTTAACAGCCTCCTTAGGCTAGATGGTATGAGAAGTCCTGAACGTTCGAATGTTATCTTTTGGCGATGAATAAAAGAAGACTGATCGCACTCACAGGTGCAGGTATAAGTGCTGAGAGTGGACTGCGTACTTTCCGCGATAGCGATGGTCTCTGGGAAGAACATCGCATAGAAGATGTAGCCACCCCGGAAGCCTGGGAAAAAGACCGGGATCTGGTGAATAGATTCTATAACCTTAGAAGATCCCAGCTGGCCGAAGCCAAACCCAATGAGGCCCATCGCCAGCTGGCCGAACTCCAAGAGTCATGGGACGTACGAGTCATCACCCAGAATGTAGATGACCTGCATGAACGTGCAGGATCATCTGAAGTACTGCACCTCCATGGACAATTGACTCAAGTACGCTGTTCTGTATGTGAGGAGGACATCAGAGATTTCGGGTATAGTCAACTCACCCGAAGTGATCGCTGTGACCTAGGTCATCCACTCAGGCCCCATATCGTATGGTTCGGTGAGCCGGTTCCTATGATCGAGAGGGCTGCTCGATGGGTCGAATCAGCCGATGTGATGTTGGTCGTAGGGACTTCATTGAATGTTTACCCGGCTGCTGGTCTGATCCACTACCGGAGGAGCGACTGCCCGATCATACTGGTCGACCCTGACACGGGGATGAAGGCTTTTGAATCCCAAGGAATCCAGGTCATCAACAAAAAAGCCACCGAAGGGATGACCTTGGTGGCTCGAATGCTTTCTGAGTTGGTCTGATCAGTGCCTGACCACCAGCTTTTCAGAGTGGATCGCACGGTCTCCCGCAGAGAAGGTCACGAAATAGATCCCGCTATTCCAAGCTGCTGTAGGGATCTCCAACCATTCTTGACCCATGGCCATCCTACTGGTCCAGACTTCTTGGCCGAGAATATCGAATACCTGGATATTGAGTGGAGTATCCAATCGGTCCAGGTTCAAGCGCACCGCATCATCTGCTGGATTGGGCTGAAGATTGAGTATCGAGCTGATATCCAGATCGTCCACACCCGTTGCGCAAGAAGCTGAGCTATGATCGAAGACGAGATCGATCGATGCGAAGACAATGTTATCGTTATCTGCATCGAACCATTCGATCCTGTACGAGGAGCATGCGTCATAACCATAGGTCCGCAAGTGCATGACAAAGGATTCATCAACTTCTCCGGGATCCATCATGGAAGTGAAATCAGAAACTCTGACCGTCTGCGAGCCTACAGGCACATAGGCTGGGCAGATGACCCAGCAGAGTGTACTCTCCATGCCTTGATCGGGCACCACATCGAGTTCGATCCTTCTACATCCTACATTGAGTGTCAGGTCCGATTCATTGACCACCTCGAATGGATGCTCATGTTCTACACTTTGCGGTTCTTGACCCACGACATAGACCGTACCCGAAAGGTCCTCGGTCGAACCTGGGTCGGAAATCCTGAGTTGTGCAGTGGCTACCGAAAGGCTTGCAAGGAAGACCGTGAGTAAGAATGTACGCATAGGCATGAGTTGGGCTGAAAATTGAGACTGTAAAATTAACCATTCGTGTGCAGGGGAGTGAATTGCATTTCAGTCAATATCTCGACTATAGAATGGCTTGGGAATACCATATTCCACTATCTCAAACTCCTGTGCCTGAATGATTTGACCACAAACTCAGATTCAAGAGGATGCAAGTAATAGAGCTCAATATCCAATGTATGTGCTAGTGCCCTCTCCCCTATATTCGCCATTCGAATCTTCTACCCTTCCTGCCGAACCATGATGACCATGATCGCTCGCGTAGTCCTTATTTACTTGTGCTTCACCGTATCGGGTCTGCAGCTCATGGCTCAGAATGGAGGTTCTTTGACCGGCCTTCTCGACCTCACGGGACAGTATTACTTCGAAGATGAGGACATCAATGCACAGGTGCCACGTGGGGTGATCGGACTGAACAGCTATGCGCTACTCAACTATACCAATGGCGGTTTCAGCGCTGGATTGAGATATGAATCCTATTTGGACCCCTTGCTCGGATACCCGGTAGAATTCGATGGAAGTGGGGTCGGCTATCGCTACATAGGTTGGCAGAAGGAAGGCCTGCAAGTGACGGCAGGGAATTTCTACGAGCAATTCGGCAGCGGTATCCTACTGAGGACCTTCGAAGAAAGATTCCTTGGATTGGACAATGCCTTCGATGGAGTACGCATCGCTTATGAACCGGTGGAAGGGATCAATCTGAAAGGCCTTGTCGGCAAGCAGAGATTCCGATTCGATGACGGCCTGATCAATAGCGATGGGGTGGTGCGAGGATTCGATGCTGAAGTGGACCTCAACCGATTGGTAGGCTCCATACAAGTGGATAGTTCAGAACTCTACATGCGATGGGGTGGAAGCTTTGTGAGCAAATTCAACGATGACAATCCCACCAGCACCTATGACCTGCCTCAGAATGTGGCGGGATTCGGCTCCCGTATCGACTTGGGCTACAAGGATTTCAGGGCCTATGCAGAGTACACACGCAAGCAGAACGACCCCTATCCTACTTCCGGTGATTTCTATGACCCTTTCCACTACTCATACAAGGATGGAGAGGCTTTGCTTTTGAATTTTGGTTATAGCACCAAGGGTTTTGCCTTGGACCTGTCTGCTCGACACATGGATAATATGCTGTGGAGGTCGACCAATCAAAGTGTCTCTCCAACAGCCCTTTTCATAGGATTCATCCCTGCCATCACCAAGCAGCACACCTACAATCTGGCCTCTACCCTTTATCCCTATGCCACCAATCTATTCGGTGAAGTCGCCTTCAATGCGGACCTTATCTACAAATTCAAACGCAATTCTGCTCTCGGTGGGAAATATGGCATGAAGGTCACACTCGGCTTTGCTACGGCCTACGCCCCAAAACGGGAATTCTTAGATGATGCGGAAGGAGATCGTCAGGGCTACACTACGCGATTATTTGCCATGACCGATAGCATATTGGTGCGGGATGCCAATATCACCTTGGAGAAGAAGCTGAGTAAAAAGGTCAAAGGAAAGCTCATGTACATGAATCTGACCTTCGAGGACCGGGCGCTCCTGGTAGCTGTGAAACACGAACTGATCGATGCGCATATTGCCATTGCAGATTTCACCTTCAAGATAGATAAGAAGCACGCCATTCGGATAGAAACTCAGGGACTCTGGACCGAGCAGGATCAGGGTGACTGGGCATTTGCTCAAGTGGAATTCACCGCCAGTCCACATTGGTCATTCACTATACTGGACCAGTACAATTACGGAAACTCAGAGCCTGACCGCAGATTCCATTATGCGCTAGGTAATGTGACCTATGCCAAAGGACCGCATCGCTTCTCTATGCAATATGGTCGCCAGCGAGCAGGTTTCTTCTGTGTAGGTGGTGTGTGTCGCTTCGTTCCCGCATCCAATGGATTCACCTTGGGTATAACCTCTAGCTTCTAGTAGATGCAAAAGAATCTTTTCATATACATCGCCCTTCTGTCATCTCTCTTCTTGACCCTTTCTTCTTGTGAAGAGGTAGAAGATCCGGTACTCGAAGTACCTGGTGATGGAGGTGGAGATGTGCTCGATTGGGAACTCTGCCCTGATGTCATTCCGAGCGAATATCAATTTCCCGAATTCATACCTGTCTCCAACCCTGAGCAGGACGTTCTTTTGGAGGACTTCACGGGACACACCTGTGCCAACTGTCCAGAAGCTGCGGAGGTAGCGAGCGACTTGGAAGATGCTTATCCCGGAAGGGTCCACGTGGCCAGTGTGCATGCAGGACCCGGGAATGGTTTTCAACAGGTACAAGCCGGATACCCGACCGATTTCACTACCCAAGCGGGAGATGACTATGTGGACCAGATCGACCCACCGATCTTTGGGAATCCTGCTGGGACCATCAATCGGCTCGGAGGCGGACCTACAGGAGGTATCTGGTTCCTTCCCGATCAATGGCCCACCAAGACCGATGAGGCTCTGGCCTTGGAACCTCGGTTGAGCATTCAGATGGAAGCCTTCCATTGTCCGCAGAGTCATGGTCTGTTCGTACACAGTGCTATCGAATCTGAAGTGAGTCTGGATCCCAGTGAGTATCGGTATATCATCTACCTTCTTCGGCAGAAGGTCATCTCACCCCAATCCGATGGTAGTCAGACCATAGAGGACTATGAACATCACAATGTACTCTCAGACAATATCAATGGCAGCTGGGGTACGGCCATTTCTCCAGATACGCTTGCTGTAGAGCAAATGGTCGAGCTCAACCACAGCTATCAACTACCCGATCCTGCACTGGACAGCACCTATCAGGTCAGTAATCTGGCCTTGCTAGGTTTTGTGGTCGATCGGCAGTCCGAAGAAGTCATCCAGAGTCAATTCTTGGAATTGGACTGAATAGGAATACAATAGTCCAGTCGTATTGAGGCCCGATCTACGGCCGTTTCATCGCCTCTAGGCTTGGTCGACTTCAAGGGATCACCTACTTTCATCGCTCTCAAAAAAAATAGTATTCAAATGAATAGAATCTTTACTCTCCTCGTTGCTGTAGTCACCCTAAGTGTAGGCGTCTCTGCGCAGAGCAACAAGATGTTAATGATCGAAGAAGGCACCCAAGCCTCTTGCGGTCCTTGTGCCGCTCAAAACCCGGCTTTTGATGCCATGCTCGAAGCGAATAATGACAAAGTCGTTGTAATGAAGTATCAGACCTGGTGGCCGGGATATGACCCCATGTATCTGGATAATACTGAAGACGTGGCAGCACGAATCAACTACTACGGTATCAATGGTGTACCTACTGCAGTTGGAAATGGTGAAGAGTGGGCCAATGATTGTGGTGCCTGGCCTGGTGCTCCAGCCTGCCTGAGTCAAGATGAGATAGATGCTGCATATGCTGAGATCTCTCCTCTTACTATGGATATCTCTGCGGAGCTAGTCAATGGAATTCTAGAAGTTTCTGGAACCATCACAGCGGACATGGCTCTCAGTGGGAACTTGAAACTACGTATCGCTCTCACCGAGCAGACCATCACCTATGAAGATGCTCCAGGAGGTACCAATGGCGAGACCGAGTATAATCACGTGATGAAAGCATTCTTAGGAGGTGCAGCCGGTATTTCTTTGGATGACATGGCGATGGGTGATGTTTACATCATCAATGAGACCATGGCTGTCGGAGGATTGAACATCTACAACTACGATCAATTGGAAGTAGTGGCGTTTGTTCAGGATGATACCGACAAGACCGTCCACCAAGCAGCAAAAGACCAGTCGGTCGATATCGTAGTAGATGTGGCTAACAATGCTACAGCCGGTGATGTAAGTGGTCTTCCTGTTGTTCTATGTGCCGGTACTCAGAGCATATCTCCAGTCTTCACTTTGATCAATGGAGGAAATGAAGCATTGACTTCAGCTGACATCACTTACACTGCCAGTGGAGGAGCCAGTATGATGATGAGTTGGACGGGTAACATCCCGACTTTCGGTTCTGAAGATATTGCGCTCGATCCTATCGATGTGGTCAGTAATCTATGGAATGAAGCTACCATCCATATCAGTGTAGACAATCCCAACGGTGCTACAGATGATGTGGATTATGACAATGACACCTGGGTGAATGTGGCCCCGGCCCCAGAATCAGGAGCTTCAGTAGAAGTCTCAATTACAACTGACGCTTACGGAGACGAAGTCTATTGGGAAATGAGAAACGGAGCTGGTGAAATCATCGCTTGGGGTGGTAATCCGAATGTAGGTCTGGATAATATCGGTACCAACACATTCCCTCCTCCCTCCGATCCGGATATGTATGGCAACAACACCACTTACACTGAGGTTGTCGACCTTACAGGAGTAGATTGCTTCACCTTCCACATCACCGATTACTACGGAGACGGACTTCTCGGAAGTGCAGGATACACTCTCAAAGACAGTGATGGGAATACCATGCATGATGATTCGGATGATTATCAGGTCCAAGCCATGAAGGATTTCTCTTCAGGAGCTGTTGGTCTCACTGAGAATGAACTCGCTTCTTCTATCAACATCGGTCCAAATCCTGCGAATGACATCTTGAATGTCAGACTGAACATGGATTCCGGTCAAGAGAACGTCATAATCGAAGTGATGAATTCCCTTGGTCAAATGGTCCACACTCAGACCCTTGGAGCGATCAATGGTGCTTCATTGACCGAGATCGATGTGAAGGGACTTGAAAACGGACTTTACTATGTCAATGTGATCGCTGGAGAAGCCATTGCTACGACCAAAGTCACTGTGGCCAAGTAATCCGTACAGGAGGACGCAGTGTCATAAAATCGAATGATAGGGCTCCGAATCTTCGGAGCCCTATTTTTTTTGGTAAGCTTTTTGTAATCTCACAACCAAACTCCACGAACAAGATGAGAACACTTGTACTAGTACTCGCTTTGATGGCCCTCCCTTTCATCTCCTCCGCTCAGAAAGGCGAAGTTCCCTCGGTCATGCTCAAAGACCTGAAAGGGGCAACGATCAATTCCTCTGAATTCGATAACGATGGTAAGCCATACATCATCAATTTCTGGGCTACCTGGTGCAGCCCGTGCAAACGTGAACTCAATAACATAGCTGAGGTCTATGAGGATTGGGTGGATGAGACCGGTGTCAAATTGATTGCCGTATCCATCGATGATACGCGTACCTCTAGAAATGTGAAGCCCTATGTGAATGCAAGCGCCTGGGAATATGAGATATTCTTGGACGAGAATGGGGACTTCAGAGGAGCGATGAATGTTGCCGCACCACCGTATACATTCTTGGTAGATGGTGACGGTAAGATCGTCTATGAGCATATCGGATATAATCCGGGAGATGAAGAGGAACTATATGAGAAGATCCTCGAATTGGTGAAATGACCTCTATGGACCACGTACAGAGATTCATAACCCCTTCCTTAATGGTCGGGGTTCTTTGTTTCTGCTGGAGCACGCTTTCAGCACAGGTGAATGAGGGACCGCTCTTTAAGGCCTATTTCGGAGCTGGAGTCACCAGTTCACAGATCTCCGGTGATCGCTTGAATGGCTTTGACCAACTGGGCTTCAACCTAGGCCTGGGAACAGAATTGCAACGCAATGCGCAATGGCGACCCAGACTGGAGATCATCTTCAACCAGCTCGGAAGTCGCAAGAATGCACGGCCTGATGAAGGGGATTTCGATAGCTATCTGCTCCGTCTGAACTACATTCAGGTTCCGCTAACGATGAGTTATCTCAGTGGCTCGACCGGTTTCGAGCTTGGCCTTGCTCCCGGGTACCTGCTCAGCAGTCGTGAGGAGGATGAGAATGGGACCGTGCTCGGATTGGGTAGGGAATTCAAGGACTATGATCTGGGCCTTATCCTTGGCATCCGCTATGCCTTTGCTGAGCGATGGGAGCTCGGTACACGCCTCTATCAATCGACCTTGGCAGTCAGGGATCATACCGGCAGTTCCACCTTCCGTCTGAACCGCGGTCAGTACAGCACAGCCATACAATTTATCCTGCGTTATTCCGTTAGTGGTTAAGTCACAGAATAGGGGGTGGAAAACATTCACCTACATCGTTGACTTCAGACCTGTTTTTGACTAACTTACGGAACGTCTTCGGGGGAGATGTCTACTCATTAGAAAACACAAGGAAATGCTGGAACTGAGTAAAAAAGTACTGGATAAAGTAAGTTTCGATCGTCTGTTATTTCGCAAAGAATTGCACAAGGCCATCAAATGGGTCACCAAAGAAGAACGACTCGCTTTACAAGCGTGGTGCCTCGTCACATATGGACACATGTATAAGGACGTGATCCTAGAATCATTCAATCAAGTCGTTTGATCCTCATCAGGAGTCTGAAGAAATGCCAGATTCCGTTTGATTCCTTCAAATCCCGTCCTTTTAATAGGTGATTTCCTGAAGGCATCTTTGAACACATCTTCTGTTATCTCTTCCCAATCCGACCTGCTCCACGAACGGATCTCTTCTCTCAATTCGAATCGAGGTTCATTGTGCCTTTTTGAAAATCTATTCCAAGGGCATACGTCTTGGCATATATCACAGCCAAATACCCAATCCGCCATCTGACCTTTGAATTCGCTGGGGATACTCTCTTTCAATTCGATGGTGAAATATGAGATGCATCTGCTCCCATCCACTACATAGGGCTCTATGATGGCATTTGTCGGGCAGGCATCGATACAGGCCGTGCAATTCCCACAATGATCTGTGGTGGGCCTATCGTACGCAAGGTCCATGTCGATGATCAATTCTGCAATGAAAAAGAAGGAGCCCTTTTGCTTGGAGAGCAGATTACTGTGTTTCCCGACCCAGCCCAAACCAGATCGAGCGGCCCATGCTTTGTCCAATACCGGAGCGCTGTCTACAAAACACCTCCCTTCTACTGCTCCTATCTCCTCCCTGATCCCTGCTAAGAGCTCTTTCAACCTATCCTTGACCACGAAATGATAGTCCTCGCCATAAGCATATTTGGAGACTTTGGGCGCATTCTCTCTTTGCTGTGTCTCTTGGTAGTAATTGAAGAGTAGCGAGACCACCGATCGTGCTCCGGGTACCAGTATCCTAGGATCGAGGCGTTTGTCGAAATGATTCTCCATATACTGCATGGAGCCATGTCTTCCCTCGTTGAGCCATTGCTCCAATCGAGGTGCTTCATCTTCAAGGAATGTCGCTTCAGAAATTCCGCATGCCATGAACCCCAACCGCTCCGCTTCCTTCTTGATGAAGCGAGAATTCTGTTCAGGAGCGTTCATCGATCGTGCCGGTGGATCAGAAGAGGGATCCATCAGAGCCCATCGTCCTGCCCAAATGGCGATAGGCCTTTTCTGTCACCTGCCTACCTCGGGGTGTTCGCGCGAGAAAACCCTCCATGATCAAAAAGGGCTCATAGACCTCTTCCAAGGTTCCGGAATCCTCACCGACAGCCGTAGAGATCGTATTGAGACCCACCGGACCTCCTTTGAAATTATCTATGAGGACAGAGAGTATGCGGTTATCCATCTCGTCCAATCCGTTCTCATCCACATTCAGGGCCTTCAGCGCACTTCGAGTGATGTCCAAATCGATGGTGCCGTTACCTTTCACTTGGGCAAAATCCCGAACCCTACGCAGTAGCGCATTGGCGATACGGGGTGTACCTCTGCTCCTTCCGGCAATCTCAAAGGCCGCTTTGGGCTGGATGGGCACTTCTAGAATACCGGCCGAGCGTTCTACGATTCCGGTCATGGTCTCCACATCATAATAAGAGAGTCGTGAGTTGATCCCAAATCTTGCTCTCAGAGGCGCTGTAAGCAATCCTGAGCGTGTGGTAGCCCCGATGAGTGTGAATGGATTGAGTGCGATCTGTACGGTCCTCGCATTCGGTCCGGCATCGATGACCAGATCTATCCTGTAATCTTCCATAGCCGAGTAGAGGTACTCCTCTATCACGGGACTCAATCGGTGTATCTCATCGATGAAGAGCACATCATGCGTCTCCAAGTTGGTCAGTAGACCGGCCAGATCACCCGGTTTATCCAATACGGGCCCTGAGGTAGTGCGTAGGTTCACTCCAAGCTCATTGGCTATGATATTGGCCAAAGTGGTCTTCCCGAGACCAGGAGGTCCGTGTAGAAGCACATGGTCCAAGGACTCTTCCCGTCCCTTTGCAGCAGCAACGAACACCTCTAGATTCTCAAGTACACTTCGCTGACCTGCAAAATCATCGAAGGATTGTGGTCTCAGGTGACCTTCTATCTCCAGCTCTGTGCGTTGCGCTTCTTGTCGTATATCGAAATCCTCCATCTGAAAGCAATAGAGGCTAAGATAGATATAGAAAAAGAAAGCCCATCACTAGGGTGACGGGCTCTTTTCACATATTCTTCAAAGGATCAATGCTCCTCTTCCCCTTCTTCCAGAGGTACGGTCTGAGGTACATAATCCAGTTCTTTACCCGGCTTGGAGTAGTCGTATGGCCAACGGTAAACAGTAGGAATCTCTCCAGGCCAGTTACCGTGGATGTGTTCGACAGGAGTAGTCCATTCCAAGGTGTTGGACTTCCATGGATTGGCCGAGGCCTTCTGCCCTCTATAAATGCTATAGAAGAAATTGTAGACGAAGAAGACCTGAGCTGCACCACCGATGATGGCAAACACAGTAATGACCACTTGAAGGTCCATTACCCCATCGAACATCGGGAAGTTGGTGTAATCATAATATCGTCTTGGCAATCCGGCCATGCCCACGAAGTGCATAGGAAGGAATACTCCGTATGCCGCTATGAAGGTGGTCCAGAAGTGTACCATTCCCAGTTTCTTATTCATCATTCGGCCGAACATCTTGGGGTACCAATGATACACTCCGGCAAACATCCCGAATATGGCAGATACTCCCATCACTACGTGGAAGTGCGCCACCACGAAATAGGTGTCATGCACTGGAATATCCAATGCCGCATCCGCCAGAATGATCCCCGTGACTCCTCCTGTGATGAAGGTGGACACCATGGCAATAGAGTAGAGCATGCCGGGTGTAAAGATCAAGTTCCCTTTCCAAAGGGTAGTGACATAGTTGAACACCTTGACTGCCGATGGAATGGCGATCAAAAGGGTAGTTGCTACGAATACTGCGCCTAGGAAAGGATTCATCCCTGTGAGGTACATGTGGTGTCCCCATACGATGAATGAGAGGAATCCGATGGCGATGATCGAGCCGATCATTGCCTTGTAACCGAATATAGGTTTACGTGCATTGGTAGAGATCACTTCAGAAGTGATACCCAATGCTGGTAGCAGTACGATATATACCTCAGGGTGTCCTAAGAACCAGAACAAGTGCTCATATAGTATGGGACTTCCTCCTACGTAATCAAGTGCTTCTCCAGCAATGTGGATATCAGAAAGATAGAAGCTGGTGCCCATGGTACGGTCCATAACGAGAAGCAGGGCTGCAGAAAGTAGGACTGGGAAACTAAGGACTCCAAGTATCGCAGTTACAAAAATGGCCCAGATGGTCAGAGGCATTCGGGTCATCTTCATTCCCTCGGTCCGGAGTGAGATGATGGTAACGATATAGTTCAGTCCACCCAGTAAGGATGAGACGATGAAGAGGACCATACTGATCAACCACATGGTCATACCCATTCCTGAGCCTGGCATAGCCTGGGGTAAAGCACTCAAAGGAGGATATACCGTCCAACCGCCACTTGCAGCTCCTCCTTCTATGAACAAAGAAGAGAGCATGACAACAGTAGATAGGAAGAAGAACCAATAGGACAGCATGTTCAGGAAGCCTGAGGCCATGTCCCTAGCTCCCAATTGGAGCGGAATCAGAAGATTAGCAAAGGTCCCACTCAATCCTCCGGTGAGGACAAAGAAGACCATGAGGGTACCATGTATGGTCACCAATGCGAGATAGGCGTTGGTATCCAGGACTCCATCTGGAGCCCATCTTTCGCCTAGGAATGCATTGAGGAACGAAAAACTCTCCCCAGGCCAGGCCAATTGCATTCGGAAGAATGCAGATAGCATGTAGGCTATGATCGCGATGAATATTGCAGAAATCAAGAACTGCTTAGAGATCATCTTATGATCTTGGCTAAAGATGTACTTGCTTATAAAGCTCTCTTCGTGATGATGTTCAGCGTGTGCAGCCATTTCGTTGATCTATTTTCTTTTCACTTAATTCTCCGCCAGTCCCTCCGTATCTGGTGATTCTTGTGGTACGAAGGTGCTTTGTTGGTTAAGCCACGCAGTGTATTCGTCTTCTTCAACGACCTTGACGGTCATCTTCATATTGTAGTGTGCTGCTCCGCAGATCTTGTTGCAGAGCAAGATGTAGTCGAAGTCCTCGTTGCCGGTCTTCTTCTTCATTTCTGCAGTAGTGATGGTCGGTGTCATCCTAAAGGTAGTGGTCATTCCCGGAACTGCATTCATCTGCATACGGAAATGTGGCATGAATGCCGAGTGGATGACATCTCTACTGTTGACGTGGAAAAGCACTTCTCGATTCACAGGTATATAGAATACACCTTTGTCAGCAACGATATCGTCTTTGGAGAATTCAAACTCCGGATTGTTCTGGTCATATCCCAGTACGCGTACCTTATGTCGCTTCAATCGTTCGATCTTCTCTCTGGTCTCTTCTTCTGCTGTATAAGAAAGAATATCGTTCTCCAATGATGCCTTGAGTGTAGCGATCTGGGTGTCGATCTCTGTCATGGTACCCTCAAAGACCTCTTTGGTGATTACTCCGAGCGGATTGGTCCCCGAGATGAAGTTGAAAGACGATGGACCTAGGATGTTATCTTCTCCACCGTATCGTGCCGACCAATCGAACTGTTTGGCGTATAGCTCGATATTGATGGTCTGATCGGTCACATCATCGTTGCTCATGGTATCGTTCCAAACGTTCAATCCATAGATGATGATAACGGCCATGGTCAAAGCAGGAATCACTGTCCATATCAGCTCCAAACGGTCATTATGTGGATAATAGAATGCCTTCTTACCGAGCTTATATCGGTACTTCCATGCAAAGACCATCAATAGAACATTCATCACCACGAAGACGATACTGACCAACCATAGATTGAAGTCCATGAGTTGGTCGATACTCTCTCCATGAATCGAAGCTGCCTCCGGCAACATGGCATCCTTATATCTGAAGATCAGATAGAAGAATGAGCCCATCAATGCGATCATGGAAACGATCCAGAGATTGGCATTGAGGTCATTATCCGCAACACTGACATCCTCTTCTCTCTTATTGCTCAGCTTCTTAGCGAGTTCATGCACTCTTACAGCCTGTGCAATGGCTGCTACAGCAAGGATGACTACGAGTATGATCAGAAATTTCATCAGTATATCTTGAATACTATCATTAAATGTGGTGCTGGATACTCTCTTCCAACATCGGGCTTTGCTCCGGCACCAACTTGGCCTTACTCAATCGGTTAAGTGTCAGATAGATGAACGCTCCTAAGAAGCCGATCATCATTCCTATCTCGGTCCACTCCAATCCGTGCCAATGGTCGAATGCAACTCCAGGCATGACCATCAGATAGGTATCGAACCAGTGTCCGAAGAAGATGATGGTACCTACTGTGACCAGGAATTTCACATTTCTCTTAGCATCTCTGGACATGAGGATGACCATTGGAAGCAGGAAATTGACGAATACCATGGTGAACATAGGAATACCGTAATTCTCGAATCGTGTCTGGAAATAGGTGACCTCTTCAGGAATATCCGAATACCAGATCAGCATGAATTGAGAGAACCATAGGTAGGTCCAGAGGAAGCTGATCGCGAAGACCCATTTCCCCATATCATGGATGTGGCTGGAGTTGACCATCGGCAAGAGTCCCTTGCCTTTCAGATAAAGGACGAGAATTACACTAACGATCATTGCAGAGACCCACATCCCACTGAAGGTGTACCATCCGAACATGGTGCTGAACCAGTGGGTATCGATACTCATGATCCAATCCCAGGACAAGGTGCTGGAGAACACGGCAAAGAATACGAGGAACAGTGCTCCTCTCTTATAATTCTTTATGTGGATTCCCGTTCCACCTTCCTGATCTTCTCTCAAGGATTGTTTGCGGAAGAAACGCGCAAAGATCATGAAGGTCGCAAAGTAGACCAGGGTACGGATCCAGAAGAAAGGTGTATTCAGATAAGCTGTCTTTCCAGCGATCAGATGATCATAGTGTTCATTCTCGACTGCGCCTTCGACATACTCATCGACATAGACCGGGTGGGCACTTCCTAGTGTTTCGGCCATGACATATTTCGTTGTAGCACTTGCATCCATCCAGTGGTAGATATGGTGTTGGTGAAGGGTGCCCATCAGAAAGACAATACCTAACACGATTATGCCTACTGGAAGAAAGGCCAATACAGACTCATAGATCCTACGTACCATCATGCTCCATGCAGCCTCTGTGGCATACTGCAGAGCGATGAAGAACAGCGCCCCGAGCGTGATGAAGGTGAAGAATAGCCCATTGACCAGCATATTGGCCCAGAACCTGTTCGTATCATCCTGACTATCTATTCCCACATACGCAGCGATCAAGGATATCAATCCAACGACCATCATGATGATGGTGATGATCCGCGCCCTATTGGATACTATATAATCCATCTCAGTTGATTTCTTCGGTTTCAGGTTCTACTTGCGCTGCAGTCGAGTCAGTCTGAGCTGCGGCTGTACTCTGGAATGGGTTGTCATATTGCTCATCGCGCAAGGTCTGCACGTAATGCACTAGTTCCCATCTCTCCTCGCGATTCAATTGCCCCGCGTGTGAACCCATATTCCCCTTACCATAATGCAGGGTGTGGAACATTTTCCCTTGGGTGAGACCTTCGATACCTTGATAGGCGGGTGGAGCTGCAAATTTTCCACGTTCTACAAGTATGCCGTTGCCAGCTCCTTTCTCTCCGTGACAATGGATACAGAAGATATCGTAGTTGGCCTTGGCATTTACGTAAACCTCTTCGGTGAATTCGACCGGATTGACAAGCTCAGCTCCTGCCTTCTCATAATCTTCTACCGTATTCTCATAGGGATACGGGAAATTATATTGCGCACCTTCCTCAGAGAAAGCATAAGGGATGGTTCCCTTGACCGGTTTCATAGCACTTAGATTATCCGCAGTATCCGGATGGATACGATCTCGCATCTCTCCATAGTCCACATACTCCTCTATAGCAGGCGAACGGTACATATCCGGCATGTACTCGATACCTGGGCTCAATGGATCCGTGCTACAGGAAATCAAAGTCGTCACCGCAAAGGCAATGACCATCCATCTCATGTTCTTTTCGATTCGGATCATGATTCAGTACTTCTTTTCATTGAGTTCATACACTCCGGTGTCTTTGACAGCAGCGATGATATCATCAGCTGACATACCATGGTTCTGCACCGTGTCGAATTCCAGAACGAACTTATCATCTGTAGTACGGGGATCCGGATTCACAGGAGGCATTCCCGGCAGGGTCCTGTTCCTGATCAAATAGGTGATCGCCATACCATGTGCCGCACAGAATACGGTGAATTCGAAAAGGATGGGAACGAAGGATGGTACATTGTAGTGGTACGCAAAATTCGGTTTACCTCCTATGATCGTGGGCCAATCATCGATCATGAAATACCAGGTACCCAATATGGCCAGACTCAATCCGCCCAGACCGAACATGAAGGATACAATCCCTAAGCGCGTCCGTTTCACACCGATGA
>JABDLZ010000027.1 GCA_013001705.1 Flavobacteriales bacterium | reverse complement strand
TCTTTATCCTGTAGATATTTATAGCATAGCCCAAGCACCAGATGGGCATAACGCTCATAGAGCATGCCCACCCAGCGACTATCGGCCTTTGTCCGATACTTGACTATGATCTCTTCATCGGTCAATCTATGCGCTGTGTTCGTTGACGCTTTCTTCGCTGACTTTCTCTGTAGAAATCCATATACCCCTTGGTCTCGATGACGATCACACCACCTGTGACATCTCCATAGCACGCAGGTATTCCTCCAGTGTAGACCGTGAGATTATTGATGGCATTGCTAGGGATACGAGGCACTTCACCAGCACCCACCTTCACCCCATCGATGAAAGTAGCGATATTATAAGGTCGGGCTCCTTTGAAGAACAACTGGTCACCTTCCGCATTCTGCTTGACGGCAGGCACCAGACGCGAGATCATCGTCCGGGTGTCCCTGACATCTGATCGGTGCTTGAGATCGGCCGATCCTATGGTCATCTTGCTTGGATTGTCCTTATCGATGAGTGGAATCGTGTAGGTGACCACCTTGATCTCTCCCAACGTATTGGCTGCCAAGGATATTTCTGGTAAGACAGTGATCTCATTTGGACTTACCACGACTCCTTGCTGTACGTAGGCCGTGTATCTCACGTCCTTGACATGTAGGTCGTAGGTACCTGGGCTCAGTGGTTTGATGCGGAATCTACCGTCATCATCCGTATAAGCACCAATGGGAACCGTTCCGGTCTCTACCCAGACATTGGCAAAGGCTACCGGTTCCCCGGTCACCGCATCCAGTACTTTTCCTTTGATCTCTCCGAAATTCTGTGCTTGGAAGGTGATGGAAAGCATCACCAGTATGAAGGTGTGTAGGTATCTCATATCTATCGCTTTATTGTTGCAATCGATATAAGGATGCAGAACAGCATCCGATTCCATAAAGCTTCTGAAAAAAATCAGGATAGATAGAATCCTTCTTCCGTAGCCTTTTCCTGCAAGATGAGTGAATCCAGGATACGGATCATTCCCAATAGGCAAGAGTTGCGCGATGCCGTATCAGGTAGTTGGACGAAACGATATTTCTCTTCACTGGACGCATTGAGCGATGACAAAATGGCCAGTGTACTTCTGGATTCCACCGTATGGAAATGAAGATCTGAACCGCTGAGATTTTCACACATGGCATCGTAGGTCTGCATGACATGTTCATCCACCTCTTCCCTATTGAGTTCCCTAAGCAGGGAAACTTTACCAAAGGGATAGAGTTTATCCTCTTTCATCTGCTGAAAATCATCCAATTTGAAGATGCCCTCGCTTTCTACCAATACATCGAGTTCTCCGCTGGAATAACGCTTGATGACACGCAGCAAACGACAACGCGATCCAAATTTCCTGGTCACACGACCGGTGGCATAGGGTATGCCGAATCTATTATCACCCTCTTCCAACTCAGCGAACAGCTGCTTATAGCGCGGCTCGAAGATGTGCAACTGCATGCGTTCTCCTGGCAGCAAGAAGACCGACAAGGGGAACAATGGTATTTCTAATTTCTCTGAAAGAGTCATATCAGGTCAAAGCTACAACCTCATTCACTTCGGGTAGCATGGATTTCAAGAGGTTCTCTATTCCGTCCTTCAAAGTGACGGTGC
The DNA here is from genome assembly GCA_013001705.1 of Flavobacteriales bacterium. Classification (NCBI taxonomy): domain Bacteria; kingdom Pseudomonadati; phylum Bacteroidota; class Flavobacteriia; order Flavobacteriales; species Flavobacteriales bacterium. The sequence continues at coordinate 8,880 of JABDLZ010000027.1, read as the reverse complement.
TAGAGGGGCAACCGCTGCATGCCCCACGCAGATTGACCGTGACCGTTCCATTGCGGAAAGAATCCAATTGGATGATTCCCCCATCTCGTTCTACGGCTGGTTTTACATACTCATCCAAGATATCAGCGATCTTCTGCTCCAGTTCATTACCGACCTTGTGTTCGGCCAGGGCCGGTGGTGCACCCATCTCTTCTGGGCGAAGTCCTTGATAGTCATCAGAGACGGCCCATTGATTCTCCATCAGGTATCTCTGAATGACCTCACGTAGCTCGTTCTTGACCAGATCCCACTCTACATCTCCAGAGCGCGTCACAGTGACGAAATTGCTCATGATGAATACTCCCTTTACAAATGGGAATTGGAATAGCGAGGTCGCCAATGGACTCGCAGCACCAATATCAGATGGGGTTTCGAACTCGGCAATACGTCCCTCAGGAATGACCGTCCGATCGGCCACGAATTTGAGGCTGTTGGGATTGGGAGTCATCTCCGTGTAAACATAGGTGGGTAAAAGTGTCTTGTTCTCCATGGATCAGCAAAGTTGGTCAATCTAGGAGAATCAGCATATTTGAGACAGAACTTTATTCTATGGCGCTGATTCTACCTTGCAGATCAATCACACCTCGATATGGGAAGAACTGCTTTCTAGCCGAAAATGCCACACTGGTAGGAGAATTGACCCTGGGCGATGACTGCAGCGTCTGGTTCAATGCCGTCATCCGGGCCGATGTGAATCGAATAACCGTAGGAGATCGGGTCAACATCCAAGATGGGGCGGTGATCCATTGCACCTATGAACGCACCGAGACCGTCATCGGGAATGATGTCTCCATAGGCCATAATGCCATTGTGCATGGATGTACACTGGAAGACCATGTGCTCGTAGGTATGGGTAGCATCATCATGGATGAGTGTATCGTAGAGAGCGGAAGTATCATTGCTGCTGGAGCAGTGGTACTTGAAGGCACTCGGGTAGAAAGTGGAAGTGTGTATGCCGGTGTACCTGCACGTAAAGTCAAGGATGTAGATGCCCGATTGATGGAAGGAGAGATTGCCCGTATCGCTAAGAACTACCTCCACTATGCATCGTGGTTCAAAGACGTGGGATCATGAGTCTTTTCTATCTAATTGGATTCCCAATGCATAATTTTTGACGCGATACGGTAGGGAAAGCTGTCTCATGGCTTGTATAGATAGTACAATAATTGCATTCCCATGAAACCCTCCCAGGAACTCTTCGACCTGATCAAGTCCCTTACCAAGTCAGAGAAAAGATTCTTCAAGCTCTCTTCCAGCCTCCAATCTGGAAGTAAGAACTACCTGAAGATATTCGCTGCAATAGATAAACAGAAGGAATACGATGAGGAGGCCATCAAGGAGGAATTCAAAGGGGAGACCTTTGTCAAGCATTTCCCATCCGAAAAGAACCATCTCTACAAACTCATTCTTAAAAGCCTACGGGCCTACCATGCTGACAATACGGTGAGTTCGGTACTCAAGCAGGAGATAAAGAACATTGAGATCCTATATACCAAGTCGCTCTACAAGGAGTGCAATAAATTTCTGGTCAGAGCCAAGAAACTGGCTGTCACTCATGAGAAGTTCTACTACCTCTATGAGTTGCTGAGCTGGGAGAAGATCCTCTTAGAGGAGGCCTATGAAGAAGGAGAATTCTCTGTCGATCTGGACAAACTCATCAGTGAGGAGAAAGCCGTGATAGAGAAGCTGCGTAATCTGGCCGCCTATCATGTACTCTACTCCAAGATCAACTATGTATTCCGAAGTGGAGGATACGCGCGAAACGACCGCGATAAACTCATTATAGAAGAGATCTCGAATCATCCGCTGATCAAGAATAAGAATACAGCCTTATCCAATCGAGCAGCTACTATCTGCTACTACATACAAGGATTCTGTGCGATGGCCAACAGGGATTGGAAGAAGTGCCGGACCAAATTCGAACGGGTCAAAGAGATATTCGATAACAACGAATTGATCAAGAAGGACATCCCTAAACGCTATATCCGCACCCTCAGCAATCTGATCAAGTGCGAGATCGAGATGGGTGATTACAAGAAATCCAAAGAACTGATGGCCTGTATGGCCGAACTACAGGGAAAGAAAGGATTCAAATCGCTCGATATCGAGGTGATGATATTCAAAGAAGGTCAATTGGCAGAATTGAAGCTCAGCCAGCGTACCGGTGATTTCGAGAAAGCGGCTGAAAGGATAGATGTGATCCTCAAAGAGATGGAGAAGTATAAAGGGCGGATCAACAAGGAGCAGGAGATCAAGTTCTACTACAATTTCGCTTACATCAATTTCGGCATTGGAGAGTACAATAAGAGTCTGTTCTGGATCAATAAGGTCTTGAATGACAATGAATCCAATCTACGTCAAGATATCTATGGCTATGCTCGACTATTCAATCTGGTGATCCACTACGAACTGGGCAACAATGAGCTGCTCGAGTATATCATCAAATCCACGCATAGGTATCTGAATAAGCGCAAGCGTGCCTACGACATAGAGGCGCTGGTGATCACCTATCTGAAGAAACTGTCCAAGGCATATGACAAGAACGATGAGAAGAAGATCATGGAGAAGATGCGTCCAGAATTGTCAAAGGTGTTGAAGAACGATGCAGACAAGGTCATTCTGGAGTATTTCGATTTTGAATCCTGGGTCAATTCCAAGATCAAAGACACCTCATTCAGCGAATTGGTCTTGAAAAAAGCCGCTTGATAGCGCCAAGCAAGTACCATTGAAAAAAGGGAGGCCGATGATCGGCCTCCCTTTTTAGTTTTCAGTGGGTCTTAGATCCCTATTTCTTAGTGACGATGAATTCAGTCCTACGGTTCTCTTCATGCTTCTCATCCGAGCACTCGACATCGTTCTTACATTCATTGATGATGCGCGATTCACCGAATCCTTTGCTGGATAGGCGGCTGGCAGCTATTCCCCGTTGCACCAGATAAGCTTTAGCGCTTTTGGCCCTACGATCGGACAATCTCTGGTTGTATTTATCATCCCCACGGGCATCGGTGTGTGAATGCAGTTCTATAGAGATGGTCGGATTGTCATTGAGGAGTTTGACCAGCTTATCCAACTCTTTGGCCGCATCTGCCCGGATATTGTGTTTGTTGAAATCGTAGTAGATATTATCCACCTTATACACTCCATCTGAGCCATACTCCGAATTCGGGTCGGTCACGATGAGTTCTTTCATATTGAAGGTGACCTTCTCCACTTCATCCTCATATTGACTTACAGTGGAGCGCACATAACTCTCGGTGAAATACCCATCCTTGCTGCTCTCGATCTTGTAGACCCTATCTGAAAGGAGTTCGAAGTCGAACTTACCATCCGGACCTGTAACTACCTCTACGATCACATCACCGGTCTTATTATCGATGAGTTTGACCAGGGCACCTTCCAAGGGCATACTATCTTGACCAAGTACGAGACCATCTATGGAGACCACTCCTGAGGGCTTCCTTTGAAGTTCATAGATTCTGTCCACTCCATCCCTGTTAGAGGTGAAATAGCCCATACTGTCCTGAGCCATAAGGATCACGGAGAAATCATCAGCAGATGAATTGATCGGGTAATTCAGATTACGCGGTTTACGCCATTCACCATCCTCTATTTCAGTTTTGAAGATATCCAGAGACCCCAGTGTAGGATGGCCATCGGATGAGAAGTATAGGTCTTCAGAGCTTGTAATGGTAGGAAAGAGCTCATTTCCAGGTGTATTTACCGCAGGTCCGAGATTCACCGGTGTAGTCCAAGAATCAGATTGTTTGATGGAGCGATAGATATCGAATCCACCCTCACCTCCTGGCATATCACTGGCAAAGAAGAGCGTATCACCCGATGGCGAGAGTGAGGGATGCACATTGGAATAATCATCCGAGTTGAACGGAAGAGACATGACATTCTTCCACTCACCATCTGATTTCTCAGCACTGAACAAGAAGAGGTGATTCACATTCTCCTCATTGCTTTGTCTTTTCTTACCCTCATTGCTGGTATGGCTTCTGGTAAAGACCGCATAGTCCCCGTTCTGATCGAATGAGACCGGACCATCGTGATAGGCGCTGTTGAAGACAGGGGCCAATTTTCCTAGGTCGGACCATTCCCCACCATTCTTCTTGAGCAGATAGATATCGTTGTAGCCTAGACCTGTCCATGGATTCTTCTTACCCGCCTTGGTGCGTTCTCCTGTATAGACCAGACCATCTTCATAGAAGACCGGACTGAACATGGAGATATTGTCCAATAGTGGGAGCGGCTTGATCTTATACTTGGATGTATCATCTCTGAACAACTCGATGAACTGGCAGCTCTGAAGCAAGGTCTGTGCGATCTCATCCTCCGGATTGGTGACGAGATATTCTTTGAAGAGATCCTCGGCCCTCTCATACTTATCGTTGCTCATAAGCATCTTGGCGTAGTTGAATTTATCCTCCAAGGTGACTTGCGGATAGTTCATGGCCAATTTGTAGGCCTGCTCCGCCCCATCGTAGTCCCTCAATTTCTGAAGGGTCAGGGCGAGCATCTTCAATGACTCGTAGCTCTCTGGTCGCTTCTGAAGTGCCGTGTTGAAGTTATCCTTGGCAGAGGCGAATTTTAAGTTGTTGTAATCCTCCTTACCACTATTGAGGTAGTGTTTGTACCCGCATCCAGAAAGGATTGCCAGTAGTAAGAGTGCCAGAATGTTGTAGTACAGTACTTTTCTCATGGTTCTGTATTAGAAGTACCTTGGAGACCTCATCTTGATGACCTCCTTACCGAAATTGTAGCCCAACATCACTTCATGACTTCCATTGCTATAATCCGCAATGTCGTTCAAGGTGAAATCATAGGAATATCCGACCCGAATCTGAGGGGTCACGTTGAACTCCACGATTCCTATCAGGTCTGAAGCTGTTCTATAAGATGCTCCGAGCCAGAGCCTCTCATACAAGAGGAAATTGGCATTGATGTCCACTTGGATGGGTGCTGAGGGATGATACTTGATAAGCACATTGGGCTTGATCTTCAGATTCTCGCCCGCATCGATCACATATCCACCATTGATGAAATAGTGCTGTTCGAAATAGCGATCGTCAGCCCGAGGTGAGAGGCTATCCACATCAAAGGAGAGATTTCCATCTCCCGCGAATACGGTCGGGATGGAGATCCCGGCATACATCTTATCCGAGTAGAAGTATACACCAGCACCGAACTTTGGGACGAATTCATTGGAAATCTGGTCTTGGAATACCTGATCACCGTCCTCGAAGACCTTGGTATCATCGAATTTGAACGAATAGCTCGTAAATCCGGCCCGAATCCCGAAGGCCAAACGGTTCTTCCGCTCACTGTCCAGGTCCAGATGGTAACTACCGTTTGCAGAGAATTCGAATTGTTCGGTATCCCCGATATCGTCATGGACGATCACCGCACCCAGCCCCAATTTCCGATTCTCGATGGGACCATCGATTTCCAGCATCTGTGTCACCGGTGCTCCTTCCAGGTTGACCCATTGCGAGCGGTGAAGTGCTGTAGCCTCCCAGTACTCGTGACTGCCAGCATAGGCCGGGTTGATAAAGAGCCCATTGAACATGTATTGACTGACCAGAACCTCTTGCTGCGCAGAGGCAGTGAGATAACAGGTCGAAGCTAGAAGTATGATTATCAGTTTTTTCATGATCTACGCATTACATCCATTCATCTTCTTATCTCTAAATATGCATTGAGCTCCCGCTCGCCTTCACCATCCTTGACCACGAGGATGACGAAGTAGGTCCCATCAGGAACGATCCCTCCGCTATCACTCTCTCCATTCCATCGATTGCCATTGCTATAACCGTTGGCTACAAACACCTCATCACCCCATCTGTTGAACACTTTGACGGTATTGTCAGGGAAGGCTTCGATACCTTGGATGATGAGTCCATCGTTGAGTCCATCGCCATTCGGTGACATTCCGTTCGGTAGTTCAAGATCATCCGGTTCGGTAAGCTCGATGCATTCTCCTGTGACACAACCATTGGCATCCGTTACTTCCAAGCAGTAGCTCTGTGCAGTCAGTCCGCTCAGGTCTTCCTGGTCGGATGTGAATCCGTCATCGCCTGTCCAAACAAAGGTGAATGGAGCTGTACCTCCTTCTACTATCGCATCGATCACACCATCTGAGCCCAGATAGCTGGATATGTTATAATCCGGTGGGAGCAAGATTGGAGATATGAGATCCACTGAGAGTGAATCAGGTTCTGTCAAAGTGAAATCCAGAATGAATTCACAGCCATTGAAATCGGTCACTGTAACACTGTAGTCTCCTGGATCCAATTGCTCCTGATCTTCCACATCATCCAGATTCTCATCATCCCAATCGAAGGTATAATCCGGAGATCCACCACTCACAGTCAGATCTACCGCTCCCGCATTGTCTCCAGCACAAAGTGATTGGGTGACCGAATCCTCGACCATCAATGGAAGCGGCTCTGATAGCGTGAGTGTATCCGTGAACGTACATTCTGCACTATCGATCGCAATCAGTGTGTAGGTACCTGCGCATAGGTCATCGAGATCGGATATCGGTTCTGCCTCGAAGAACCAACTATAGGTAGCATCCACACACACATTCAGAGGTGTGAAGGAAATAGTACCGTCACATGCATCGGCACAGGAGATGTTATCACCACTCGGCACTATGCTCGGCATTACATCCACAGTAAAGGTGTCTGTAGGTTGGGTAAGGGTGATGGTCTCCGTACCCGAACAACCATTGGCATCCACTACATAGAGTTCATAGTCTCCAGCCAGCAATTGATCGACAGCCTCATTGGTACCGATATCGAAGGTGTCGGTCGCATTGACATCGATCCAATTGTATGTGAAGGTACCTTGGACGCCCCCATCTACTGTAGAGAATATGGCCCCTGAGTTGTTTCCAGGGCAGTTGATATTGGTTCCACAATCGAACAAGGGACTGGTCAACGTTATATCTATCGGGTCGGGTTCTTCCAGTTCGACATCGATCGACACCACACATCCGAGAAGGTCTTCTACAGAGACTGTATATATCCCTACGCAAAGTTCTGTCTGAATAACTGCCGGCAGGAAGGTATATCCAGGTGTACCACCTACAGCACTCAGAGTGATCTCGCCATCACATGCTCCCGGGCAGCTCACTTCGAATCCATTATAGTCCGAAGTGGTCACCGTAAGCACAAGTGGGTCAGGTTCTCCTATGGTATAACAAGCTTCTACTTCACATCCTCTTGCATCTATGCATGTCACACAGTATTCTCCAGGAGCGAGGTTCGTCAGATCCTCATCTGTGGAAGTGAATCCATCGGGTCCTGTCCATGTGCAGGCATAAGGGAGTGTACCTCCACTCAAGGTGCAATCTATCGCTCCGTCATCAGCTCCTGTACAAGTGACATCACTCACGATACAATCAATGACGAATACATCAGGCTCATTCAGAGGGAAGCAGGATGAGGCTACACAGCCATTGGCATCCGTTACAGTGGCACAATAGGTCCCTGCACAGAGGTCATCGCCCGTGATCGGTCCTTCTGTCATGTTGGGGTCGTTCCAGACGATCTCATAAGGTGGTACTCCACCGTTGACCTGGGTACGCAATTGACCGTCACACTCTCCATTACATGAAATGGGCTGCTCTACGATGAAGGTGAAGACAATGCTCGGTGGTTCAGTCAGTGTTATCGTTTCTTCGATAGTACATCCATTGTCATCGGTGATAGTAGCGGTATATGTACCAGCGCAAACAACGCCCACGAAACTTGTGGCCGTACTACCCCCTACCGGTGCTGAGCCTGTCCATGAAACGCTGTATGTGCCTACACCTCCTGAGATATCCAAGAACAAGGATCCGTCACAGGCAGAATTACAAGAGATGTTGAATCCGCCACCTACCAGTGGGCTGCTTGCCACAGCGATCAACTCTTCAGGCTCTTCGATATCGAATTCGAATTGGGCTGTACAGTCATTCTGATCTTGGACCAAAGCGGTATAAGACCCCACTCCTAGACCGGATACCGTTTCTCCAGTACCGACATTCGGTACCCAATCCACATCGTAAGTGGGTACTCCTCCTGTCAGCATGAGATCGATAGAACCGTCCATCTCCCCTTCACAGCTGATATCCATGACCACAGCATCATCAGCGAGGATGCTATCCGGCTCGATCAGCGAGATACTCTCACAGGTCATACATCCTTGGTCATCTGTCACATTGAGGAAATAGGTTCCCGCACACAGTCCACCGAGCACAGCTGGTTCATCCGAGATATATGGTCCGGCACAAGCCTGATCGGACCAGTCATAGTTGTATGGTTCTGTACCCCCAGTGACGGGTGCGAAGATGGTCCCGTTGCAATCATTGACACAGGTAACTCCGAATCCATTGTATGGCACGAAATCGATCGGTACGATAAGTGGGTTCGGTGTGGTGACTTCTACAGAGTCATTACCTGTACATCCATTCAAGTCGATCACGGAGACGTAGTACCATCCTTCTCCCACATCCACTATGCTGTCGGTCATGCTGATAACAGTACCCGTAGAGTCCTGCCAGGTGATCATATACGGAGGCACTCCTCCGCTTACAGTCACCGTCACGGCTCCATCGGTGAATCCACTACAAGAGACATCGGTGACATCGAATTCAAAGGTCAGTTCCTCGGGTTCTTCCATGACGAAGAACTCATTCTGTATACACTCATTGTCATCTACAATGATGATCTCATAACCCACAGTGTCTTCTGAAGCACAGAGATCGGTCAGGTCATCAAAACCGGCTCCCATCCCTTGTGACGTAAAGCCGATGGATTGCTCGAACCAGGTGAACTCATAGTCATAGGC